>CAZBWC010000061.1:2508-5833 GCA_964495395.1 Microcaldota archaeon | reverse complement strand
CACATCGAAAAGCTTCTTTTCGGTTATTACCCTGTTTGGCGAAATATCATTTCTGCCACCATAGGTACTTTCTATTATGAGCGTCTCGACTCTCGGGAAATTCGTCTGTGCAGGCTCGAAAAGCTTGGTGAATCCGAATTTCATGTCTCCTGTGTAAACAAGATTATGGTTGCCCTCGCCTATGTGCAGATGCACTGTCGAGCTGCCTATGATGTGGCCTGCATTGTAAAAGGTCATCTTGACCTCGGGCGTTATGTCGACCACCTCTTTGTAGCCGACCGGTATTATGTTCCTAAGCTCCTTTTGTATGTGCTTCTTGGAATATGGTGCTTCGGAATTGAAAGCGCGCTTCGCGAGGTTTACGTAATCCTGTTGCAGCAGCACCATTATGTCCCTGGTTGGCGGTGTGCAGTAAACCGGGCCGTCATAACCGTATTCGAAAAGATATGGCACAAAGCCCATGTGGTCCATGTGCCCGTGGCTTATGATAACCGCATCAAGCTCTTCAAGCGGGAATCCGAGCATGTTAAGGTAAGGGTATGCCTTGGTTGGCTCGTTTGTGGCAGTGTTTGCGCCGCATTCTATGAGTATCTTGCTTTTGGGTGTCTGGATAAGGAAACATGACCTGCCTATCTCCCTGAACCCGCCGAGGCATGACATTCTCACCCATTCGTTTATTGGCGTGGGCTGGCATATGTTTCTGCCTATGTTAAGCAAAAATTTCTTGCGCCCTATTGCCTCTGCAATCAGGCTCTTCCTGACGCCGTCAAGAGTAACTGAAGGCATTGTGGGCGCTCTCACTGTTATGGGTGCCCATCCTGTCTGGAGCATTATGTCCTTTAGCACCAGCCCGCCCTTGCCTATGACTAGCCCTGGCTTCAGTGCCTCTATATGCACCTCTGAAAATTCCGGGTTAAACAATATTTCTTTTATCTGGGCCTCTGCTGGTACCAGTGATTCGATTATCTTCTTGGTCTGCTCAGGATCGAGTAGCTTGGATTTTTCAACGCGCACCAC
This sequence comes from Microcaldota archaeon, assembly GCA_964495395.1. Classification (GTDB taxonomy): domain Archaea; phylum Micrarchaeota; class Micrarchaeia; order Anstonellales; family Bilamarchaeaceae; genus DATDYG01. The sequence continues at coordinate 4,816 of CAZBWC010000061.1, read as the reverse complement.
GACCTTCTTTTTGAGTGCGCCTGCCAGTTCGCGTATGAGGTATTCATTTTCGTAGAATTTTCTTATGTTCTCTATATAAACTACGGTTACCAAGCCCTCGGGCTCGACCTTCACAACCCCGCATTCTTTTGGCATTATTTCTAGTACCTTCTTCTCAATATCTTTAACTCGCTCTGTTTTTTGAATATCATCTAGGGTTACTTGGCAAGGATATGGGACATCTCTTCCTTACTGCATCTCCTGAAACCGGATTTGCCTATTACGACTATGTCGACACCTTCGCCGCTTGCTGCATCTCTTTTCATAGCAGCGCTCACTGCCTTTGCAGCTTTTTTGCAGCCTTCTTCTGTAGTGTCCTGCTCGCTGTACATCTCTTCAAGCACACCATATGCAAAAGGCGAGCCGCTTCCTGTTGAAGTGAACTTTTCCTCGGTAACACCACCGAGCATGTCTATGCTATATACTCTTGGCTTGGTGTCAAAACCGCCAAGCAGCAGCTGTACGAAGAATGGGTAATATTTGTTCTGCCCCAGAATGTTGGCAAGCAGTGTCGCCCCTGATTCCAGGCTCATCGGCTTTCCATGTTTTAATTTGTAAAGCCTTGTCTCAGCCCTCATCCACCGCACCAGCATCTGGGCATCCCCGACGCCTCCTGCGATTGTGAGTGCCATGTGATCGTCAATCTGGTGTATCTTATCAATGTCCTTGCTTGCAATCATATATCCCATCGTAGCCCTTTTGTCTGCGGCTAAGACAGTTCCATCCTTGCAAATAAGGCCTACAGTTGTTGTTCCAGTCTTTATTTTTTGAACTTCAGCATGGGTTTCCATATTGTTCACACTAGAAACAGTTATAGATTTAAATGCAGGAGAATGTTTATAAACGTTCGTCACTCGCTGGAAGCTTAGGCTTCTCTCGATGTCCTTCTGCCTTTTATCGTGGCTGTCTCTTAACCACGGAGTCAAAATTGAAAACCACAAAATCAAAATTCCTGTCAAGCAGCCTTACTGCCAGCACAGGCATTTCTTCATGCTTTGGGTTGGTTATGCAAATGTTCAAATCAGTTTCCCGGCCGAAAACTGCCTTTGTCACTTGATCAGGATATGTTGGTTCTGTAGAAGGCCATCTGAGTCTATAATACCCTGGCTCGTGGAAAAAATAAACCGCGTTGTCTGCTTGCCCACAATCTTCAAGGGCCCTCTTAACTGTCCTCATAGGCTCTACATCAGTCTGGCCTTCGCCTCCTGAAATTAGTATGCCCCTATCCTGTAACCTCTCTCTTATCCTGTCTTTCAGATAGGATTTTCCACTGTTCGGTATTCCATAAACAGCAACGAGCAAAGGTTTTTTCACTGTTTTATCCTGCACCATTTCCATTATTCTTGCGGCTATCTCACCTATTGCCTGCTCCATATTTAGCATTCTTGCCTTTCCTGCTTGTCCGGAAGCTTGGATTGGCTCAAGAGCAGGCTCTGAAGCTGCGGGTTTAACTGCTGTTCTTGGCTCTCCTGCTGCTGGGTGTTTTCTAACTCTTCGCATTATTTATTATTACATACAAATACTTAAAAAGCGACACACACCTATTTGGTTCGCATCCGAACGCATATATTATTAAACTCTTTGTTTAATAAAATTAAATAGGTGGTTAAATGGATTTTGTTTCCAAAACAGTAAGTGTTGGCGGTTCACTCATGGTTACTATACCCAAACAGATAGTTGATTTGCTGAATCTGCATGCAAACGAGCCTCTAGAACTGGAGGTAAAAAAACTAAGGAACAGCGGATTTGGCATGTTCAAAGGAACAAAGCTTACCAGATTCACAAAGGAAGATGAGATGCATTTAGATGTCTAACTACATCATCGACAGCCACTGTTGGATCGACTATTTTCTTGGAAATAATGCTGGTGCCCACGTGAAGGAGTTGCTTGAAAGTACAACCCACCAATGTTTCACCTCTTCACTGTCTGTTTCAGAAGTAACTGCAAAGCTGAAAAAACTCGAGCTTGACTATGATTTGGCTTATGTGTCAATGCGGCAACTATCCCAAATACTCGTGGTCGATGGTTCAGTTGCATTTGAAGCCGGAAAGCTCTATATTGAAAAAAGGAAGAAACACAAGGATATAGGTATAGTTGATGTTCTAATCATGGCTCAGGCCAAAGAGCACAATCTGACTATAGTTACCGGTGATCACGAGCATTTCAAGGATGAAAAAAACACTGTTTTTATAGGTGTAAAATAGCATTCTGCATGTTTGTCCACCAACCATTTCCTTTAATAATTTAGCCTCGGTTTTCTGGTTGGGA
>CAZBWC010000061.1:0-2498 GCA_964495395.1 Microcaldota archaeon | reverse complement strand
GCAAGGCCTTGGGACAGCTATGCCTGGATGAAAGGCAATGGCAATATCACCACCTATGGCAGTTACGAATTCTGGGATGTGCAGGTCTTCGAGCTTACCATGGAAAGCCTCATGCTTGACAAAGTTTCCAGTTTTGATTACCCTACAACTGCAGTAAAACTCGAGTCAGACCTTGAAAAGGCGCGCATGGCACGTGATGAGGCGTTCATGTACAAGGGCAAATGCCTAAATGAAATAAGCGCTGCTTACCTGAATCACTTTGCAGAAGTGCTCATCATACCTACGGGTGGCACAGCCAGAATCGCAGTCAACATGTTACTTACTAATACTGTGTTCAGCCTTTCAGAAGTCCCAAGCTGCCAGGCATATGGCAAATCCTGGCGCGCTGCAATGGACCGCTCTGCTGATGCACTTTCGCGAAGCCTTGATTTTGCAGACAATGCTGATAAAGATGCTTCATTTGCTCTGGCACAGCTTACCAATTCAGGAGTTTGCGATTCCGATTACCCTGGCCAGGCATATTATTCATGCAAGGATGCCCTGAGCCTATGGTATGATGCGGGGCTGCTACAGGCCTCACTAGAAAATGAAGTGCTTGCTTTTCAGAAGGAGGGCACAATGCCACTGCCCAGCGGGGTGCCTTTCGTAAATTCAATGGAGCTTGTATGGGCAGATGCCGGGCTTATTGAAAAACTTGCCTCAGCGCACCTGGCCGCAGATTCAGCGCTTGAACAGGCTATACAGGACTATGCTTACCTGCTTGATAATGCCCAAAAAGCCAAAGGCGAGGCGGAGCAGTTTTTCACCAAGCTCAATGAAGAGCAGCCCTGGCTCATCAGTTCATCACCGTCTGTTCTTGGCACTATAGAAACAGGGAGCGAAATGAATGTCAGGATTGCATGGGACAACCTGAACCAGGACAAATCCTCGACTGATTCGGCATTCTCATATGCCCAAAAAGCATATGCGAGAAAGTGGCCTGGCTATTTCCGTGTCTCATCATCTGCAATTGCAAATTCGACTCAGGCATACGCGCAGCTTGCAGTTGCAACCCGATTACTTCAGAGCAGTGCTGAGCGCACTGTTTCGGAGATGCGCTCTGATTCATACGATGCTTTATCAGCAGTGCTTGAGCTTCAGTCAAGAAAGCCATTGGGTCCTGTTGCTGAGAGCTACCTGAAAACTGCACAAGGATATTTTGAAAAAGGTGAAGACGAGCAGGTGCTTGGCAAGCAATATCAATATTACCGGGAGGCATCAAAGCATGCTCGCATGGCACTTGGCACTGCCGAAGGGTATTCGTACATCAACGAATCAGAAATAACTGCTTATGAAGGTTCAATAGCCGAATTGCTTGCCAACGCGGAGCGCGACGGGCTGGATGTTGCTGTTGAAAAGCTGGAATTCAAGGTTGCAAAAGGGCGGCGCGAGCCCTGGGCACTTGGCATACTTGACAGTGTAATGCAAAGCGTTATCGCAAAAGCACAGCTGAAATATTCTTATCTTGAAAGTGAGCGTAAAGAGCTTTTTGGGCTGCTTGCCGCAAGCCCGGAATTCGATGACATAATACAGGAAGTGCTTCAGGCAGAGGCCAATGCATTCAATGGCAATACGCTTGCCTATCCCGATTCCATTGGCAGGCTTGCAGAAATAAGCTCGAAATATAACTGGGCTCGCACAGAACTGGAAAAGCAAAAGGATGTTGCTGTTTCTGCGATGCTCGAAACACAATCCAGCTGGCTAATAGAAAATGGCATAGTGCTTGACGAGCCTTCAAACATAACCCTGCGCATTCTGCTTTACAACCCTCTTGATTTGCAGGCTGATGAGCTGCAGGTGGCGATAGAAGTCCCTGGCGCATTCGGATTTTCATATGCTCATCTCCTTTCAGGCCGGGATAACCTTGCAGGCGCAACCCAGGTTGGTGATGAGCTTGTTTTGCAGCTAAGAAACATCCAGTCCAAATCTGCTTATATGCTGGAATTCTCAACAAGCGAAGTTCTTGCAAGTTCAATCGAGCGTTCGTTGCGTACCGAAGGCAATCCTGATGGCACTGCATCAGTTCATGAAAAAATAGATTTCGAAATGCTCCTGCCATATTCGCTTGATTTCGGCCGGTCTGCAATGGTTGATGGATTTGCCTATCGCGGCCGCGAACTTGCTAAAGGGTTGCACACTCTAGAATCTGATTATGTGCTGGAAGAGGCATACACTATGACAGAGGGCAACTATCATTCCAGCGACCTCGGAATTAAAACAAGGCTGGAATACGATATTTCAATTCTGCCTGCAATTGGCATCGATGACCTGCACCTTTTCATTCCTGAGCCGCAATCATCCGAGAACCTGAAAGTGGTCTCTGCAACCTCTGAACGGATCACTGAAAAAAGTTCTCTGGGCAATGGCGTCTACAGCCTGCATGTTGCAGGCCTGGAGGCAAACAGCACTGCTAAGTTGCATGTTAGCATGGACATAAGCAATGTTGAAAATTATGTGCG
>CAZBWC010000060.1:0-6949 GCA_964495395.1 Microcaldota archaeon | reverse complement strand
GCAAAGCAATCGCGTTTCTGCGTCTTATTCGGTTTGAACATCCAGTCATGCTTGCAATCGCCGTTTTTATTGCAGAAGCCATAGTTCTGGGCTCTATTCCTGACTTTACGCCCCTAATCCTGCTTTCACTTCTTGTTCCCATGTTCAGCGAAATGGGCAGCTTCGCACTTAATGATTATCTTGATCTTGATTCAGATAAGCTGAATAAAAAGCTCGAAAGGCCGCTTGTTGCTGGAATGCTCAAGCCGATTTTTGCATATAAATTTTCTCTTTTTGCCTTTATAGTGTCAACCTTTGCAGCATTGTTCATAAGCCTTGCTGCGCTTGTAATTGCTACTGTTTTCAATTTGCTGGCAGTGGTTTACAACTATCGACTTAAGGACATGCCTCTTGTAGGCAACGTCTACATCGCACTTACGATGGCGATACCGTTCGTATTTGGAAATATAGTCGTTTCACCACAGCTTAATTCTACCGTTCTTATCTTAGCAATTCTGGCATTTATCTCTGGTCTGTCGCGTGAAATAGTCAAATCAGTCCAGGATATGGCTGGGGATTTAAAGGCAAGGGGCTCAAAGACGTTGCCCATTGTAATAGGCAAAGGCCCGAGCCTAAAATTGGCCGCATTTCTCTATGCTATTTTTATTCCACTGACTGTTTTGCCTTTTGTATATGGCCTTGCACAAAGCGTGTCTGCCTTAGCGCTGGTTGTTTTAGCTGATGCTATCATCGTCTATAATATCTACCTTATTCTTTTCACCAGCAGATTAAGCTCTGCCAGAAATGTGACATTGCTTGCGCTATTCGTAGGCTTGTTAGGCTATCTGGTGGCAGCAATCAGCGCTTAATTCACTGTATCAAGAAGAGCTTTGCTCTTTGTTGCCATGTTGCCTGTTTCGGTTGGTTGGCACAAAGCCACCATATCTGTTACGGTGGCTCGGAGGCCTTGAGCGCCTTTCGCCGCCTTCTTCGCGGCTGTTGCTCCTGCCATACCTGTTGTAACCGCCTTGCCTTGGCCTCCCATAACCGCCTCTTCGCATGTTACGGTAGTCTGGCCTTTCTATAGGGTCGGTTTCAATAAAGGTAATCGCCTTTCCTTCCTTGCCCATCCTTCCGGTTCTGCCTATCCGGTGGGTGTGCATCTCGTCACTGCTGGCCTTATCATAATTAACTATATGTGTCAGTCCATCAATGTGCAGCCCTCTTGCAGCTACATCAGTGGCAATCAGGATATTGAAGTTGCCTTCTTTGAACTCCCTCAGCGTCCTTTCACGCTGGTTCTGGCTCTTTCCGCCATGAAGGTACCTTGCATTTGCCCCATCGTCGCTAAGCTTGTGGCATACGTATTCAGCAGCGCGTTTGGTGGCAACGAATACTATTGTCCTGCCCATTGGCTCGAGAGCCAATATATTCTTGAGCTTGCCTATCTTTTCGGCGCGAGTCATGTGTATGAACTCTTCTTCGATGGTTTCCACCTTGCCCTCGGCGCCTGCCTCAATTATATCATGGTCACCCATGTAATTCTCGGCGATCGTCAGTATCTGGCGGTCTATGGTTGCTGAAAAAAGCATCATTTGCCTCTTTGCGTTGACCTGCTCAAGTATGCTGTTTATGTCATCCTTGAAACCCATGTCAAGCATTCTGTCAGCCTCGTCGAGCACTATGCAGTTAACGTCCGCAAGGTCTACTGTGCCTCGCTCTATGTGGTCTAGCAGCCTTCCTGGAGTAGCAGCAATTATTTCAAAGCCTCTTTGAAGCAGCTTTATCTGGGCGTTGATGTCCTGTCCGCCATATATTGCGTAGATGCGCATCCTGTGGTTCTTGGCTATTGACCTGAGCTCTTTGGTTATCTGCACGATAAGTTCGCGTGTAGGCGCAAGTATCAATGCCTTGCTCCTGCTGTTTGCAGACAACAACTCCATCAGGCCTATGCCGAACGCGGCCGTTTTTCCGGTTCCGGTCTGGCTTCTTACAATGATATTCTTACCTGCTATTATTGCAGGTATTGATTTTTCCTGCACTTCTGTTGCTTCATTATATCCCATTTCATTCAGTGCGGCGATAGTTCTATCACTCACTGACATCTCACTAAATTTCATTTTTTCTATTCACCTTTTATCTAGAACGCGCAGATTGGTCCGTCCGCAACTGCCCAAAATACGTTGTATTTCAAGCATCCGATTTTGGTTATCGACTATAGCACGGTTTCTTAGAACCTGCCTTGACCAGTTCACATTATACGCATCTTGCATTGTTTTTTGCAAAATTGCAATGATAACGAAAATCAGAATTTTCTATTTTCTATAAACCATTATAGTAATCCTAGTATTTAATACTTTGCTTTTGTCTGTGGAAACCTTCTTTTAACCTTCCTTAACAAATCGATAATCACGGGGCCATGGGCTAAAAACTTTTTGGGAAAAAGTTTTATCAAAACCGTTTTCCAAAATTTAGGCCATCCTGGTAGACTGCCGCCTTCGGGTGCGCTTTTTAGGAAAAAGCGCCCAAAAACTGGCTGTTCAATCGAGCAGCGAAAAAGGCGGTGATTTGAGTTCAAAAAACTTTTAGTAAAAGCATTGTCAAAATGATTTCAAATCTAACGAAAGCGTTTTGATGAAACTTTTCCTAAAAGTTTCAAAATCTCAGTGGCCCCATTTTTTCTTTTACTCGAATTCCATACAATTACTGGTTTGGTATCTTGTGCCCATTGTTTTTAACCTATTTGTTCATCTATATCTTTATGTCGTCGTTGGAAAATGCTATTCGCAAACACGTCCTGAAAAATGCCTATGACTATGGCAAGGCAAATGCTGGCTCAGTAGTAGGCAAGGTAATTGCGGAATGGCCTGAAGCCAAAAGCGACATGAAAAATACCATGAAGCTTATTGCGGCTGAGATTGCAGTAGTTTCAAAGAAAAGCAAGGATAAAATTGCTGAGGAATTACAAAATTACGAATTTGTAGAAAAGAAAGAGGAGGACAAAAAGTTTTCAGTTCCTGGTGCTATTCAGGGCAAAGTAGTCACCCGCTTTCCTCCTGAGCCAAACGGCTACCCTCACATAGGCCATGCAAAGGCTGCTTTCATCAACCGTGAGGTTGCCAACACCTACGGTGGCAAGATGCTTTTGCGCTTTGATGATACCAATCCTGAAAAAGAATCCTTGGAATATGTTGGCGCAATAAAAGCTGCTCTGAACTGGCTGGGGATAAAATGGGATGCAGAAAGCTACACCTCTGATAATATGCAGCTGATTTATAGCTCAGCTGAAAAGCTCATTTCTTCAGGCAATGCCTATGTCTGTACCTGTACTAAAGATTCTATAAGCGAGAATCGCACTTCAAAAAAACCATGCAATTGCCGCAATGCAACCTCCAAACAAACAATGGCATTGTGGAAAAAAATGCTCAGCGACATGCCTGAAGGCGATGGTTTCCTTAGGTTCAAAGGAGATATGGCTTCAGACAATACTGTTATGCGCGATCCGGCATTAGCACGCATTATGCTTGCAAAGCATTACAGGCAAGGAAACAAATACCGTGTCTGGCCCGGGTATGATTTATCCGTGGCAGTAATGGACCTACACGAGGGCGTTACTCATCCCATGAGAAGCAAGGAATACGAGCTGCGTAATGAATTGTACTATGCACTATGCGATGCACTTGGCGGAAAGAGGCCTGCCTTGGTGGAATTTTCGCGCTTGGAAATAAAAAACGCCCCAATAAGCAAGCGTCTCATTCTACCGCTGGTTAAGGAAGGCAAAGTAAGCGGCTGGGATGACCCTCGTCTGCCTACGATTGCAGGCTTACAATCACGTGGCGTTCTTCCAGATGCAATAAAACATTTCGTGCTACAATTCGGCATAAGCAAAACCGAAAGCGAGCCTAACTGGGACATGCTGCTTACTGAAAACCGTAAGCTGCTCGACCCTGTTGCACCGCATTATTTCTTCGTTCCTGAACCTATTAAAGTTGCAATTAACCTGACCGGGGAGGTCATCTTTAAGCTAAGGAGCGTCGAGCATCATGCTTCAATAGATTCGCATATCTTCTTGCCCCAAGCAGACTATTCTGCATTAAAAAAAGGCGACATAGTCGCACTAAAGGACCTTTCATTTGCAAAATTCAATGGCAAATCTCTGGAAACTCTTGAACAAAAAGAAATTCCCCCGAAAAAAATCCAGTGGGTTTCTGACAAGGATGCAGTAAAATGCGATGTTCAGATACCTGGAAACCTGCTCAATGATGATGGCGAATACAATCCTAAGAGTATGTCGGTTGCGGAGGGTTATTGCGAAAAAGACTGCCTGGCTCTTGATGCAGGCAGCGTAGTGCAGTTCGAGCGTTTTGGCTTTGTAAAACTGCAAAAAAAGGAAAAAGGCAAGCTGGTTTTTGTCTATTCCTGTTAGTTCAAATCAGGTTCAGCGGCTCAACTTAAACTTTTATATCTATTCGTATAAATGATAACGTGCCTCCGAATTCGTTTCAAGAGATTGTAGCCCGTGCCATTTCTTTAGCCACTGTAATAGAAAATCCTTCTTTTGAGGAACTCGGGTCATTGGCAAAAAAGGATGCGCGAGTAACTGCATACGGTAGCATCTCATTCATCAGCCAGATAAAATCAAGAAGCGCCAAGTTTACTGAGGTTCTGGAAAACGGTCCTGATAAAGCACATCTCGAATTGCTAGGTCGGGTTCTTGAAACTATTAAAGGCAGAACTCTGCTAGCCATTGACCGTTCAGTTGGTCAAGACCCCAAAGCCATTCATTGCAGGGCTTATGTGCCTATTGAATATGCCAAGCAGGCACTTATATGGGCAAGCACCCTTTTTCCTGTTTCTGACCAAGGCGAGCCTGAGATGCGGCTGCTTTTTGTTTCGGATTGGTCTGAACGCCATATTTTCGTAGATCCCGTTTCTTCAATTACTATTGGCCTCGGTAGCGATTATGCTGGGGAATTGAAAATGGCGGCATTAAGGATGGTTATGTATGATGCAAAAAAGAAAGGCGGCCTTGGGCTTCATGCAGGCAGCAAATGCCTCTATGTTCGCAACGCTAAAGGCCAGCTGCTCAAAAAAGGCATTCTGCTTTTTGGGTTAAGCGGGACGGGAAAAACAACCTTAACCTGCCATCATCACTGGCTAAACGCTGCAGAGGATGAGCGGATAGTTATTCTTCAGGACGACATAACCCTTCTTTGGCCTGATGGCAGCTGTACGGGCACAGAAGACAATTTTTACATAAAAACCGAGGGCCTTACATCGGAATCAGAACCTCTGTTATATAGAAGCGTCATAAGGCCAGATGTCATCTTCGAAAATGTCTGCATAAGGGAAGATGGCAAGGTGGATCTGCTTAACTATGACCTGACCTCGAATGGGCGTGCCGTAATTATAAGGGAAAAACTTGAGCAGACAGATAATTCAATAGACCTGAAAAGGACAGATATGGCCATTTTCATAACACGAAGAAAAACCATAGTTCCGCCAATAGCTAAACTAAGCCCTGAACAGGCTGCCGCATTCTTTATGCTTGGCGAATCCGTAGAAACTTCTGCAGGCGATCCCCTGAATGCAGGCAAGCCAGTTCACGTTGTCGGCGCGAATCCTTTCATAATAGGTTCTGCTGCAGAAGAAGGCAACCGCTTCTATGAGCTTATCAAGAAAAATAACATTGAATGCTATTTGCTTAATACTGGGAAATTTGGCCTTTCAGATAACAACGAAGGTGAAAAAATAACTGTTAAGCACTCATCAATATGCATTGCCGAAGCCGCACGAGGTTCAATTGAGTGGATTAAAGATACTGCCTGGGGCTATCTTGTGCCTAAGGACGTTAGAGGGCTGGACATGGCTGTTTTTGACTGGAAAAAGCATTATAGCCCAGACAAATACGCTGAACTGACTGATACACTAAGGCAAGAGCGCGTTGCATGGCTATCGAAATTTCCTGGCCTTAAAAAAGAGATAAAAAATGCCATAGCCCAGCCTTAGCATGCTGAATATACATGTAATATTTTTGTCCCTAAGTGTTAGTTGATTGGCATTTGCTATTCTGACTTTCTCTCGAGAACAGAAACTATTTTTAAATAGGATGACTATATCATACCTGCTTCGATGGAATGGAGGTTTTATCGTCGCTGGAACAGGGTTTGTTCCGTTTGCAATGAGAGGTATAGGGTGAATCCCATGGTGAAGAAAATACAAAAGCGTGACGGAAAGGTTGTGGATTTTGACAAGAGCAAGATAGTGAATGCTATCTTCAAGGCTGCCGAGGCTGTCGGTGGTTCTGACAAGGTTGCTGCTGAAAAAGCTGCAGAGCTGGTAATCCAGTATGTAGATGAAAAGTTTAAGGCAGATTTCGTTCCAACTGTTGAAGACATCCAGGACCTTGTTGAAAAGGCACTTATCGAATCAGGTCACGCTACAACTGCAAAGGCTTACATATTGTATCGGCACAGGAAAAACGTAGAGCGTGAAATGAAAAAAATAATGGGCGTTCAGGACGATCTCAAACTACCGCTCAATTCAGTGCAGGTTCTCGAGAAGCGCTATTTGCTCAAGGATGACACCGGCAAATCAATCGAAACCCCGAGCCAGCTTTTCAGGCGGGTGGCACGTTATCTTGCCTCTGCTGAAAAGAAATTCGGTGCTGATGACGACACTACCAAGTACTACGAATCGGCATTTTACGAGATTTTGACGAACTTCGAATTCCTGCCGAATTCTCCTTGCCTCATGAATGCTGAAACTGAATTAGGCCAACTGGCAGCATGCTTCATATTGCCTGTTCCTGATGACATTGATGCCATTTTTGATTCAGTCAAGCATGCTGCGGTTATTCACAAAACAGGTGGCGGTACTGGATTTGCATTTTCTTACCTGAGGCCAAGGGGCGATTTTGTTAAGAGTACTGCAGGCGTGGCATCAGGGCCAATATCATTCATGAGTGCAT
>CAZBWC010000059.1:0-6982 GCA_964495395.1 Microcaldota archaeon | reverse complement strand
TGGATGATGGATATACACCGGGAAAAGACGAGCTGGTTGCATTATTCTATTATGAGCCTGCAAAAGGCATAAGCAAAAAAGAGGCTGTTGGTCGCATTGCATCAGAAAGCTCGACAGGCACATGGACAACACTCTACACCCTGCCGCCACGAATGAAAAAGCTCATGGCAACTGCATTCGATATAAGTGGCAATTATGTAAAAGTTGCTTACCCAGAAGGCCTCTGGGAAAAAGGAAACATGCCGCAATTGCTTAGCGGCATAGCAGGAAATATATTCGGTATGAAGGCCATAAACAACCTCAGGCTAGTTGATGTAAAACTGCCGCAGAGCTACATAAATGCATTCAAAGGCCCGAGCCTAGGCATTAGTGGAATAAGAAACAAAATGAAAGTGCGCAAGCGGCCGCTTACTGGAGCAGTTCCTAAACCGAAAATAGGATTCAGCGCAGAAGAGCATGCAAATATAGCATTTGAAACATGGATGGGTGGGTTTGATCTGACAAAAGATGACGAGAACCTCACTTCCACAGCATTCAACAGGTTCGAGGAAAGAGTACAGCTGATGACAAAGCTGCGAGATAAGGCAGAGAAGCTTACTGGAGAAAACAAGGACGCGCTAATAAACATAACGGCTGAGACAAGGGAGATGGAAAAACGAGCAAAACTTCTTCACGACAATGGATGGAGATATGCGATGATTGATGTCGTAACAACAGGGACAGCAGCGGTGCAGACATTGCGCAGTGTGTTGGCAGATTACGGAATGGCGATACACGCACACAGGGCAATGCATGCTTCATTTGACAGGAACCCAAAGCACGGCATGACGATGCAGGTCCTGGCAAAAATAATGAGGCTGATAGGCGTTTACCAGATACATGCAGGAACAGCAGTCGGCAAACTCGTAGGCGACAAACATGAGGTACAGAACATTGCAAATGTGCTTAGGGAAAAACGCACCAAAGCAGATGGCAATACTCTTCTTGAGCAGGAATGGGGCAACATAAAACCAGCATTCCCTGTTTCATCAGGAGGCTTGCATCCCGGACTTGTGCCTGACGTCATGAAAATATTCGGAAATGAAGTCACGATACTGGTAAGCGGCGGGATACATGGCCACCCAAAAGGCACACGGGCTGGAGCAAAAGCAGCAATGCAGGCAATAGATGCAGAAATGAATGGCCATGGCCTTGAAGAGTATGCAAAAACTCACGTAGAGCTACGGCAGGCTCTGGAAAAATGGGGGCACTTGAAACCCAGATAAGCTCAGGGCATTTCAATTGGGAAATATTCAGTAAATTTAGGGCTGCGAATAAAACGTAGTGCGTGTTCTAAATCACCAAGAAGAGCATTATCGATACCTGGAGATCTACGGGTTTCAGTAATACTTTGCAAAGCTTCAAGTAATGCACTTACTTCGCCACTCTGAATGCCTTTGCTAAAAAAACCTAAAGCTCCAGGAATTGGAATTTGCTGGAATGTTGCACAAACACCGTCAAGAACCAAATGCCCATTGTCAAAAAATTCATTGTGTAAATCAGGTTCAACAGATATAGAACCATTAGGTGCCGAGAGCCGTATAATTGTATCATCATTGAAAACGTCGCAAAGTCTCCCCACTACCATCGAACCGCTTGATTCAACAACTACGACACGAGTAGCATCCCTAAAACGTACATCTCGAAGAAGATGCTTTATAGATTCAACATCATCAACTAATACAGCAAGACAAATTCCATGTGGTTTTGGTTTGGGTACCGGTACGCGCGTAGCAGCTTCTAGCGGGTTTTTTCTGAATCGGTGCATAAACATCCAAATATCCTTTGTAACACAATATTATATAAACATACTGGCAAAGGGGCAGCAGGTATTGTATATAGATAAGCAGAAGCCATAGGCAAGATGGAATAGCTGGATTTAAAAAAGTTTGATAGGAGAACACAGTTATGAAAATGGGCGTGGGTTCCGGTAAAAGCACGTTTACTGAAAAAAGATTACGCGGGCAGGCAGCAGTCGAATATTTGATGACATATGGCTGGGCATTGCTTGTGCTGGCAATAGTAGTCGGCCTGATATACACCTCAATAGGAAATCCTGCGGCATTTGTATCAGAAGAATGCAATCTGGGTCCAAAGCTGCCATGCAATCATTTCATACTTAGTGAATCAGGCAAAACCAAGCTTAGCATAGGCATGGATAACGGCTTCAGCTACAGAATAGGCATAAGCGCGGTCACAATAAAGAACAGCAAAGACGAGATATTCACTGTGACAAGTGGTGCTACTGCACAGCTGGCAAGCGGAGAAAATGCAACAATACAGGCAGAATTGCCTTCAGAAATAGGCAAGGGCAGCTTAGGCAATTTCAAGGTGCAGATAGAATATTACTCATGTGCGCCTGAAGTCAATCCTGATTGCAACCTACCATCACCAGGTTCTTCAGCCAGGCACACCATTTCAGGAAGAATAAGGGGAATTTCAAACTAGAAAGTTATTCCAAATTGGCTCCCGTTTTTCTGAGTAACACTCTTGATTTTGGCAACTGACTTCAGTTCATTAATTAGTTCTTCAGGCATAGGCTCAGGCAACACCAGGGTAGCCTGTTCCAGTTCGGCATTCTGGGCAATCTGGCTGCTTGCCTTATGCTTGCGTATTTCAGATATAGCAGTATTGAAACTTGCCATTGAACTCATGGCAGAATCATCAACATTGCCAGCAGCAGGCCATTTTGAAAGATAAAGCGAGCCATCCTTCTCGGCATCTGCCGAAAACAGCCCAAAATAGATTTCTTCAGTAATGTGTGGTGCCACAGGCGCAAGAAGCTTTATGGTATTCAGCAGCACATAGCGCAGAACATATTGTGCATGAGATTTGGCCGAGGCATCTGCACCATATATGCGGTGCTTTACATATTCTAGATAATTGTCGCAGAAATCATGCCAGAAGAAATTGTGCAAAATGCCAATAGCATGCTGATATTCGAACTTTTCAAAGCGTTCAGTATATTCGGATATAGTCTGGTTCATTCTGCTGACCATCCATTTGTCGATGATGCTTAAAGAGCCAAAATCAGGGATTTTGCAGTCATAACCCTCTGCCGCGGTTTCAACAAACTTTGCAGCGTTCCAGACTTTGTTCAGGAAGCTTTTTGCATAGCGGATGTCCTCATAGCTGAATGGCCTGTCCTTTGCCATTGCACCGCTCATTGCAGACCATTGGCGTATTGCATCAGTCGGATAGTCGCGCTGCAGCTCTGATGGCGAAATAATATTGCCAAGGCTCTTGCTCATTTTCTTGCCATCTGTTGCAAGAACATTGCCATTGAGCAGAATCGTTTCCCAGGGTTTCTTGCCCGTAAGGCCAACCCCGGAGCGGTAAATGGTATAGAAGGCCCAGGTGCGGACGATTTCAACGCCCTGAGGCCTTAGTGAAGATGGATAAAGCCGCTTCATTTTTTCCTAATCATCCGGCCAGCCAGAAATTATGAGAGGCGTCATACTTGAGTCTATCCAGCAGTCGCAGGTGCTTGTTTCAGGTTTCATTTCAGAGCCGCATTTACACTTCCGGCTTTTTGCCTTTTCAGCATAATAAGGCAGTTCAGACTTCTCAGCAGCTTCGGTGTTGCCGCACTTTTCGCAATAGTAGAACGGCAACGGTGTGCCAAAAACGCGCTGCCTTGAAATCACCCAGTCCCATTCAACATTTTCAACCCAGTCAATCAGGTAGCTGATGCCAAACTCAGGTATCCATTTGACTTCTTTGGCCAATGCCTTGATATCCTTTGCCTTGGCGCGTATATCAGCAAACCATTGTTTCGAGTTTAGGAGCTCAACAGCCTTGCCACAGCGGTCATGGACTTTGACTACCTGCGGGACATCTTCCTGTTTTATGAGCAGGCCTTGCTGAGCAAGCAATTCGAATACTTTCTTTCTTGCATCTTCAATGCTTAGGCCATCATAATGCCCCGAACCAATAACTTTGCCCCGTTCATCGACAGCCTGCTTGGTTGCCAGCTTGTGCCTGAAAGTCCAGACAACATCTGCCTTGTCGCCATAGGAACTGACCATCGCCATTCCCGAGCCGAATGTCATATCAGCATCGTCATCAGGTATTATGGGCACTTCATGGCCAGTAATTGGCACTAGAGCAGTTTCTCCAATAAGGTGCTTATTTTTCTCGTCTTTAGGATTAACAATCAGGGCATTGACAACGTGAAATAATTCAGGGCGCGTGGTTGCAATTACTATAGTATTGCCAGTTTTCTTATGCTTGAATTTAACGTAACTCAGTTTGGTTTTTCTTTCAAGGTCATCCAGCTCAGCCTTTGCAATTGCAGAAGAGCATTTGGTACAGAAATAAACAGGGTATTCAGAACGGTAAACCATTTTTTTATCATACATTTCAATAAGCGAAAGCTGCACTTTTCTGTGATAGTCAGGGTCCATGGTCTTGTATTCGTAACGCCAGTCTGGGGAAAAACCAAGCTCAATCATCTGCTGCTTCATGCGCGCTATGAACTCGTGCGTCCATTCAATGCATTTCTGCCTGAATTCTGCTGGAGGCAAGCGGCCGAATTTCTTTTCAACCTTGACTTCAGTAGGAAAGCCCTGCGTATCCCAGCCCTGCGGATAATAGACGTTATAGCCGCGCATGTGCTTGTATCGGGCTGCGAAATCGAAGAAGCTGTAGCTCAGCACATGGCCCATGTGCAGTTCGCCGCTTGTAAATGGCGGAGGGGTATCTATTGAATAAACAGGTTTGCTGCTATCGCCTTCGTCAAATGCGAAAATGCCCTTCTCCTGCCAGTGCTTCTGCCACTTGCGCTCGATAGTTTCGTCGTATCTTTTCGGAAGCATAAAAATCACACTTGATTTTTATATTTGAAAAATGTTTCAAATTTTTCAAAGCATAAAAATTACCAGATATAAAAGAAAATTGCTGGAAATGATTTAAAATAAGATGTCTCGGATGAAAGAGATGACTATGGTATTTAATCTGCTTTAGGCTCATGCATCGCCTGCCTCAGAAAATCTGGGAACTTTTTGGCAAGCTCTTTTAGCGTGTCAACGAACATGGCCTCAGAACGCCTGAGTTCGACAGCGCAGCGGACTGCAAAACAGCATGCCGAAACAGCCATAACGCTAAAACCCATGACCGCAGAAAGAGAAACGTCTCCAATGAAAACCCTAACAGCTGAAATCCCAGCAGCTGCCGCAAAGGAAGCTGAAAAAAGAGAGAAGCCTACAAAGCCCAGATGATCTTGAGCAATAGCGCTATCTGCAATTGCCAGCCTATTTGCAATTACCCTCAGCTGTTTATTGGTTTTATCGTATTTCTCGGCCCGGATTGCTACTGCCCCAGTACCAGCAATAGAATGGGGACTAGTGCCCCTAAAGGCAAACTCAGGCTTTCCATCAAGGTCAATAAAAAGAACATCCTTGAACGGCTCAAGTTCGGCACGCAAGTCGCGCCTTGTCTTAGGTGCAGCAGGTGGCACACGTGCACTTGCAGCACCGGATTTTCCCATTAGGCCATGCATATTAGAATTCCCTGCCGAAGCCAGCATCCAGGGGTCCTGAGGAACGCCGGGGTGCAATGTCAGACCTGATGAAAATTGGAAATTTCTGCTCAAGCTCCTGTAGAGCATTGACAAAATCGATTTGTGCACGCCTGATGGCAAGAATAGTAAATCCTATGCCCAACCCCAGGCCAGTAAGCGTGCCTTTAAGTGGTGAGCCAGCGCCCAATAATCCAATAATCGTACCAGCCATAGCACTGCCTGCCATAACGAAGAAAGGAAGTAACGATGATGCATCGGTCCACTTCCCTGCACGCACGAGATTTTGTGCAATGCGCTTCAATTCAGGATCAGCAGACTTAGAACGCGATACCTGGCTGACAGCCTGTGCAAATCTCTTTGGCTGCGGCCGCGAATTTGAAAGTACAAAATCAGGCCTTCCGTGGCGATCAGAATCCAATAAATAGTCAAACTTCCTGAGTTCTGCCCTTAAATTACGGTTTCTAACTGGATTTTTGGCCCTGGGGCCTCCCATCAATGTATACATATTACCTAACCTCCCTAATCAGTTAATTATAACAGGTGTTTTAAAAATTATCCAAGCGTTTTTTCCGGCAAATTCAAATATCCTGAGGCACTGATCCTATGGGCGTTTAGCGAGGAATCATTAAATCGTATAAAGAATGTAGGTACTGTGTTTCTTTTTTAATATGAAGCACAATTCCCGCAGCAGCACCCAAGACAAAGGCTCCTGCAACCGTCAGAATCGTTTGCTGGAATGATGGCCTAAACGAGCTAAAAAGTTCTAAGAAGCGGGATGGGACTGCATAAACCGCAACACCAGTGATACCTGCCAGAAATGAATTAGCAACAACACCACGCGACACTGACTGTTCAGCATTCAACACGCGGGCTGCTGTCTGATTGCCGCGATTTATTGCCATTGCGGATAATTGTTCCTTGACATCATGACGCAGCCTTACTGTAGGGCGGCGATCACTAGTTCGAATAAAAAAACGGTAAAGTTGCATTCGTATAACGGATTTTGGAGGGTAATGGGGGGAACATGGTAAAATCCCGAGTCTTCGAAATGCGGTTGTCATAGCAAAAACTATGTTTAGTTATGTTTAAAAATGTAGGGGATTATTTTGGCTTGTAGAAGGTAATAGAGTAGGCAATAAGTCTTGATTCTAGTATAGGCGCAATATTTTGCATCGAATCCAGGAACTGCCGGCATGCAGCATTATATTTTTGCAATGCTTTTGCTCCCCCAAGGGCTATAGAGGATAGGATAAGCAGGCAACCACTTGTTGCAGTCTGGAAATATGAAAGTGCCATGTAGGCAGAGAATAAAGCACCCATAAGCGCCCCTGAAGCGAAATGAGAAAATGCACCATCCATTGTTGCTGATTCAGTAAGAAGCAGCCTCTTGGCTTCCGGATGTTTGATGGCAAGCGATTCTGT
>CAZBWC010000058.1:5091-7053 GCA_964495395.1 Microcaldota archaeon | reverse complement strand
GTGCTCGTGCTCGACAGGGCAAAATTCCCCAGGGACAAGACCTGCGGTGATGGCACCAGCGGAAAGAGCGTGCGCATACTGAGCGAGCTCGGAATACTGCAGGATGTCCAGGCAGCAGAGCACATGGATATGTATGGCGTGACATTCTCATCGCCAAAAGGTACTGTTGTGCCAATCGCATCAGCAGACAGGAACAAGCAGAAGCCTCCGGGATTTGTTTGCCGAAGGGAAGTGTTCGACAATGTGCTGTTCCAGAATGTCAAGAAGCACTGCGACACGCTCGAGGGCTTTTTCGTGAATGATTTGGTAAAGGAGAATGGCCAGGTTGTCGGAGTAACCGGCCTAGATACGAACAGTCGCCAGACACTTACATTCAAGGCGAAACTCGTAATAGGGGCAGACGGCGCAGGCAGTGTTATTGCCCGAAAGGTCGGTGCAGCGAATACCGATGAAGCGCACCAGTGTGCGGCAGTGCGTGCATATTACGAAGGCGTTGAAGGCAACGGCGACAAGATAGAATTGCATTTCATTCCAGAAGTCCTTCCGGGGTATTTCTGGGTTTTCCCTCTGCCTGACAAGCGTGCCAACGTGGGCATAGGCATGCTGGTTAATGACATGAAGAAAAAGCGCGTCAACCTGCAGCAGGCCATGTTTGATGCTATTGAAAAAAATGCAATGTTCAAGGAGCGCTTCAAGAATGCAAAGCGCATTACTGAAGTCAAGAGCTGGATTCTGCCTCTTGGCTCAAAAAGAGTCAAGGCTTACGGTGACGGTTATCTGCTCGTTGGTGATGCTGCCTCCCTTATAGATCCGTTCAGCGGTGAAGGGATAGGCAACAGCCTCATGAGCGGTAAAATCGCATCCGAAATAGCTGCAAAGGCATTTGCCAAAAACGATTTCACCGAGTCAACGCTACAAGAATACCAGAAGGCACTGTTTGACGAATTGGGCAGCGACCTGGAAACAAGTTATAAACTCCAGAGGCTCGGCCAGTTCACGCCATTGCTCAACTGGCTGATTGACAAGGCAGCGCACAAGGAAGAGATCAGGCAGGCCATAAGCTCGGCGCTCATTAATCCTGAGCAGCAGAAGCAGTTCTATTCGCCATGGTTCTACCTGAAGCTGTTGTTTGCTTGAGAAACTTTTAGTAAAAGTTTCATCAAAACTCTCTATCCAAAGCAAAACCATAAATAAGATAATACTGTTCACTAACCTTAAGTGGATTACTATGAAAGAAAGCAAAAAAAAAAATGTTAAAGACGAGTTATTGGCAGTTGCAGTAAAGCAGGGCGCTAAGCTTCCGTATCCTGAACTGACAAAGGCAGTGCGCAAAGAGGTTTTCGAAGGGAAAACAGGGCAAATCTATACTATCGATTCCAGCAGTGCAATAAAGCATCTACTGCTCTTTGGCCTGGGGGAAGACAAAAGCTTTAACATGGACTTTGTACGCAGGTTTGCTGGTGCTGCAGTAAGGTATGCAAAATCTCTTAAGCTCGGTTCACTCAGCATAGAATTGCCACAGGTTGCTGATTCACAGGCAGCTGGCCAGGCAATTGCAGAAGGTGCAGTCCTTGCAGATTATTCCTGCATCAAATTCAAGAGCAAACAGGATGATAATTTTGAGCTCCAGCAGGCAAATGTTATTTCTGACAAGGATGTTTCAACATCAATAGAACGGGGCGTAGTTTTAGCAACTGCACAAAATTATGTGCGCGACATAAATGAAAACCCTGCCAACATCGCAACCCCTCAGATGCTTGCAGAAGAAGCAAAGAAGCTCGCAAAGAGCAATGGTTTGCAAATAACTGTGTTGGGCAAAGAAGAAATGAAAAAACTCAAAATGAACGCCATTTTAGGCGTAAACCAGGGCAGCCCATTACCTCCAGTGCTCGTAACTCTAGAGTATAACAAGGACAAGAAAAATCTGCCACTTTATGCAGTAGTTGGAAAGGGCATTACTTT
>CAZBWC010000058.1:3765-5081 GCA_964495395.1 Microcaldota archaeon | reverse complement strand
TGGCGCAGGACATTATAAGGGACGTACGTGTGACTCCGGTGGCGATGCCAAAAAACCGTCAAAGGGAATGCAGGAAATGAAATACGATAAAACAGGTGCAGTAAATGCAATCGGAATTGCAAAAGCGGTAAGCGAGCTTAAATTGCCCATCCGGCTTATAGCAGCATTCACTGCAACTGAGAACATGCCTTCAGGCACTGCACAAAAGCCAGGCGACATAATCACTGCATACAATGGCAAGACTATTGAAGTGCTTAACACTGATGCAGAGGGCAGGCTGATACTCTCCGATACTCTGGCATATATAGCTGAGAAAAAGCCTGATGTCATGATAGATATGGCAACACTTACAGGTGCGTGCGTGGTGGCGTTGGGCAAATACCGCATTGCGCTGTTCAGCAATGACGATAACGTGAAAAAAGCCATTGAACAGGCAGGCGAGCAGGCATTTGAGCGTGTGTGGCACATGCCTCTTGACCAGGAATACCTAGAGATGAACAAGGCTGATTTTGCTGATGTTAAAAATATCGGCAGCGAATCAGGGGAAGCAGGCACAATAACTGCGGCAGCATTCTTGCACGAGTTTATAGGCGAAACAAAATGGGCGCACCTTGACATTGCGGGTGTTGATCATGTTGCAGGGCCTCACGGGTATTTGGGCAAGGGTGCATCAGGAATTGGGGTGCGATTGGTTACGCAGGCATTGGAGAACCTGGCTAAGCGCGCTTAGCCCTTTCACCTATTTCTGCTATTGCCATATTCGCGTCAAAACCTCGTCTTTCTAATTCTTCAGCGTTCCTCTCAATAAGTCCTGGAAGCCTGGTTTTCGGGTCTATCATAACACCGTGGAGTTCCTTTGCTTTTGCAGCTTCATGCAATGCAGCAAGCAATTCTCGGGGGTTGCCACCGAATAAACCTCTGCATGTATTTTCCCATGTTTCAGGTTCGGGTTTTTTAGCTTCTGCTGTAGGGGCATCATCAGAACCGTTTCCTGTTCTGTCCGGAGCAGATGTGCCTGGCTTAGAAGGGCTTGGTTTAGTAGGAGTTGCAACAGGAGTTTCCTGATAATATTCACTGGTAATGGCCTGAAGTGCTCTCCGAACAGCAATTCGTAGCTCTTTAATTTGCAACGTATCTGCGACATTTGCCATGCCTTCTATTCGGCCTAGTTCGTCGATTACAGATCGGGCAGCGTTTATTATGCTCTCTCGGCCATGCAATAAAATCTCCAGTTTCTCCGTTTCTAGGTTAACCCCTTCAATACGCCTTTTTCTATGGCTTTTTCCTAAAACCTCCAGCAGTGCAGTGCATTCAAA
>CAZBWC010000058.1:0-3755 GCA_964495395.1 Microcaldota archaeon | reverse complement strand
GGTATATCACCGTATCCTATCTCGCTTAAAGTTCCCAGTCTTACTGCAATGCGTTCTGATATGCCGTTTGCAACTGCGCGTAAAATGGTTAATTTGGCTAGCAGATAGCTGGCTGCCCGTTCCTGGATATAACGATGGACAAATTCATCCCTGCCTAATTCTGCCCATTTTGCGTATTCTATTTTTTCCAATTCAAGCATAATCGCAACACGCAGTTCATCCGGCGTAATTCCAGGTAACATTCTAACTGCCTTCCCACGTATCGGGCTGGTGATGACATCTGCCAATTCTAACAGCCGTTTTCCTGATTCACCGTAATATTCTCCCTCTGTGGTCTTACTCCTGACAAAAAAGTCATATCCTACTTCTGCCTGCCTAGGTATGTTCTCAGGGTAGAGCACCGGAAGGTAGCTGCCTGCAACATCGTAGATCATAGCGTCAAAGGGGCCACCGCAATTTAGGCCAATTAGAACCTCAAACTCATCCACAGGTAGTTTTGCAAGCAGATGAAAGAAATGTCGTTCTCCTGTGGCATGGTCTTGAAATGAGGTTTTTCGAGTGCTAAGGATTGTACTTTCATCAGGTGCTAATCTGCACCTTCGAAGCATTCGTGCCAAAGGCTCGCGTTTGGTTGCTCTTCTCGGGTCAAAAACACGTTTGTGCTGGTTCATGAGTATCACTAAATGTTCTGAAGTGTATGTGTTTGGAAATAATTAAAAATGGGCATTATTGGCCTTTGCACGATTTCAGATAGGCGCTCTTCTTTGGCTTCTTCTGCCTGCCTGTGCATTGTTAGCTGCAATTCTGTTATCTCCGCCATGCAATGGCCGGACCTTGTTGCTTGGAAGCTGTTGGTCAAAGGGCAAATTTGTACCTAATGTGAGCATCTCAACTGCCTTGGTTCTAAGCTCTTTAGGGACTTCCATCAGCAACGGCCATGAAGTGAATTCCCTGCATTCCCGTGCTCCTGTGCCATTTAGCTTTTCAGGCAGCACTTCAAATCCTCTGCCAATGCTGAAACAGCGGTACATGTCCCGCAGAACAGCTGTTTTTGTATCAGTGCCTGTTCTAAATTCCATCATTTCGTAATCGTCCAGCTTATCAGATGGCTTGCCATGCTTTGGCACTATTAGTGTTTTAACCGGGAATATGCCTAATGCGCTCCCTGCAAAGAACAGCTCTGCACCTTCTGCTGCCATGCGCCTGGTTGCTTCAAGGGTTATATCTCCTTCGCTGACCCTGTCAATGCCAAGCTGCTCTCCGAACATCCTGATGAACCTTAGTAGTATATCCCTTGAAAGGCCTGGAAAAATGGAACCGTCTGCAACAGGCGTCATTGCCATGCCGTTATGGAGTAAAAACAGGTTTGAACCGCTTGCCTCGGTTATATACTGCCGGCCGGGGTCCAAAAGCAGGATATCGTGTGCCATAACAGCACTGCCAAACCGCCTGTTAAAGGCAACTTTCTCAGCAACAGCAGGCCCTCTTGTTAATGCGTATCCGGAAGCATGCTTGAACTGGATAAACGAACCTTCGGGATGAGGTGAAGTGGAGCGTGTTGTGAGCAGCACATTGCCGCCTTCAAACTCAGGCTTTCTTGGGCCTAATATACCTGGCCAGTACATTGACATTATGGTAAACCTGCCTGAATAAGCGCTTCCGTCTATGCTGAAATCATTTTCCACTCCGTCAAGCCTGGTTTCAGAAGGGCCATAAAATGGCCTCACATAATTCGGATTTACGAATCCGTTTCCCATGTTTGTAAACATAGCCATTAGATATAACTCATAGTATCTTTTCAGGCTCAGGATTCCTGTGCCTGCAGGCAACGAAACAGGATAGCTAAAATCGTATGCTCTGCCTGCACGCAATGCCTCTTCCAATGTGTCAACATCATCTCTGAACAATACCGACTTGGCAGCATTATACAAATGCCTTGCAAAATGTGCACCCGCATCAACTGCAGAAAGAAATACGTTTCCGTTTCCATCCACTCGCAAGGTGTTTACCATGCCATCAAGGCAACCATATCCGTACTGTGTACTTACTCCGGATAGGTTAGTGGTGTTTCCTGCCCACCAAACCATGGTGTCATTTTTCAAAGCCATTGGCGCATGGCTGCTTCTGTAATCAGTCATTTATAGCACACTCTCTGACATATTTTGTAATTTTGTTATAAGTTGTTTTATTTTTAAATTTATGTCACTAAAGGCCAACCCTCATCCTGGTTATTCTGGTTAAGCATGCGTTCATTTACTGCTTAAAACCCTGAAAACCCTTTGAACAAAGGTGGAAACTGCCAGAAGTGCAATAACATAAGGCAGCATTTTAGCAAAGCTAAACATTCTCAATATAATGAGCGCGAAAAGTAGCATGAGCAGTATGCCTCTTTCAGGCCTTTCCAAAAGCCCGGGCATAGTTACTGCCTGCTCGTGGCTGCACATGCCTGAATGCTCTGCATATGCTTTTACAAAACTGGTCATTGCAGTCCCGAAAAACAGCACAAAGATAAGGGCAATCTGCTGTCCTGTGTTCCATGGGTAAATCGCCATCAACGCAATTATACAGCAAAATTCAACCAGTCTGTCAATTATGCCATCAAGAAAAGCCCCCTGCTTGGTTGCAAGGCCTTTTGCACGTGCTACTAAGCCGTCAACTGCATCAATTGCAAATGCAAAAAGGAAAAACACGAAACTAGTTATAGTGCTCGCATCAAACGCAGCCACTAGGCCGAATACTGCAAACACCAGGCCCATTACAGTAAGCGTCGTAGGGTCAAGAGGTATCCAGCTAGCCTTTTGCTCCAGCTGTTTCATCAGCGGCATCAGCTTTTTCTTGATCATTTGTGTTTTCACCCTTTATGAAATCCTCGGCCATTTTTCTTGCGGCATCGTCGCTAAACTGCTTTGGCGGGTGCTTCATGAGCCATGCACTTGGGCCTATGAGCGCGCCGCCTATTTTCCTATCCAATGCTATTTTGCAATAGCGTATTGCATCAACAACTATGCCTGCGCTGTTTGCCTTGTCATCAACTTCGAGCCTGACCTCCATGTTATACGGAATATCTGCCCACATGCGCCCTTCTATGCGCATGAACATCAGCTTGGTGTTGCCGAGGAATGGGATAAAATCACTCGGTCCTACATAAATATTTTTATCATCCAGGCGCGTGCTCAACTGGGACTGCACCGACTCGGTTTTGCTGATTTTCTTGCTCTGGAGCCTGTCCTGCTCTTTCATGCCTAGAAAATCGGTGTTTCCACCGACGTTAATCTGATAGGTGCGGTCAATCTGCGTACCTCTGCTGTCGCACAGCCTTGCCAGGGTGCGATGGACTATAGTAGCGCCAACCACGCCCTTGATGTCATCACCTATTACCGGCAACCCCGCATCCCTGAATTTCTTTGCCCATATTTCCCTGCTGGCTATGAAAACAGGCATTGCATTTACAAAACCACACCCTGCCCTGAGCGCCATGTTTGCCCAGAATTCGGTTGCCTTTTGCGAGCCTACAGGCAGGTAGCTCACTATTATTTCAGCGCCGCTTTTTTTCAGCTCTGCGAATATGCTTGCTTCAATCTCTTCACTTGCACCACCTGTGGCAATCGGGTCAACCCATTCCTTGACGTACTCGCCTACGCCGTCAAGTACAGGTGCTCCATGTACTGCAATCTCGCTCTTTTCAATCTCGGACCATTTGGCCATGTTTGGGAATGCGTTAACTGCCTCATGAAGATGTTTGCCGACTTTTCTTT
>CAZBWC010000057.1:0-7166 GCA_964495395.1 Microcaldota archaeon | reverse complement strand
TTCTCTTATCTGGGCACGCATTCTTCTTGCATGGAGCGGGCTTCCTATGTGGTCCATAGGCACTCTGCCACGCACATAAATGACACCGCTCATCATACCTGTGCCAAGGAACCTGCCGACCAGCGGCCGCGTATCCTCTTCATAGCCTATCTCACCTATGCCCAGAACGGCACCAATCCCGCCAGCCATCATCTTGAATGCATAGGTGCCGGTACGCTCGCCAACTATTCCTACTGGTGCCTGCCTGTCATGTTGGGAATGCCTGAGCTGCTGGAACGCCCTTGCGTCAGCCCTGCCCCGCACGTATGCATGGCCGCCCTGGAATGCGTTGGCAAAAACAATGTCTGCATGGCCCTGCACCAGTATCTCCTCAGCCCTGCTGGCCTCGAATGCATTTGCCTGCGCTGAACCGCGTATTTCATACGAACCGCCTTCGGTATATGCGCCTGTGCAATTTCCGGCAAGGCCGCTTATGATTACGCGTTCGCCATGTCGCTTATCGCCTGCAAACAGGTGCGGCTCGCCTCTTGACTCAACTAAAGTTGCCCTGTGGTCCTGCGGCAGTTCTGGAACAACTATTCTGGTTCTCTTTGCCCTTCCAGGTGAGTGTATCCCCCCATTGGCTGATGCCCAAAAGAATTTTCCCGAATCGAGCGAGTATGTCTCGGCAGTCGGGTCTGTAACCCTTTTGCCTGATGCCTCTTCTAGCTGCCTGTCTTCGCTGGCAGCATATACCACCTGGTTCTCCCTGTCGTACATTATGCGCAACGGCCTATTCTCATTCCTGTCCCGGAATGCTACCATGTGGACATCATCCTCTGTGGTCACAAGGACGATGCACGAAACCGAGCCGTCAAGCTGCATTCCGTCATAATCATGCATAAGCTTTCTTATCCTGTCCCGCTCCTCGCCCCTGGGCATTGTCGCCATTATGTTGTCGAAAGGTGGTACAAGCACTGAAACTATAGAAGGTATTGACATGCCCTTGCCGGTGAGCACGTAAAACGGCGCTGCAATCACTTCTGCATCGCTTCCTACCCAACTGCTTCTTATCCTTGGCATGAATGCCTCAAGCTCGCTATCGCTTCTGAATACTGGCCTCAGATATTCTGCCAGCATGCATTCTGCAGCTGCCCTGTTTGCCTCGTAAGATTTTACGTCGCCGTTGAAGACCATGCCTATATGCCCGAACGTATGCGGATGTGCTCTTGATGGTATTGGAGAGGCGCCTGTAGGGTACCTGGTATGGGCGAGCATTGCCAGGGCAGTGGTTCCATCAAGGCCATACCTGTCATAGAGCTCATGCATATTCTCAAGACCTTTGATTAGCAGTTGTTTTTTACCTGATGAAATTGCCCTCAGGTCCTCAGGTGCGAATGCGCCATTGACTTCTACTACTGCGCGTGTTACCTTCCTGCTCTGTAAGCCTACTACAGGTGATGCCCTTTTGCCTGGTTCGAATGCTGCTGCCCATATGCCGCTTTCGCCGCTGCTGTGCAGTGCCTGCCACTCTCCGACCCTGTCGATATCCCAATATCTGCCCATTTCCTCTATTCCGCTTTGGAGTACATCCTGATTCCTGGCCCATAGTTCCATAAGGTAATGTCCGTTTGCAGCCGTATTCGTGCCATCCTGTCTTTGGGGGTGGCTCAGCATAACTCCATTTCCCATTTCTCCTCCCCTCGCAAGCCTGACGCATTCTATGGCATCCTTTGCCTGCCTTGCATGCACGAATCCCCTGCCTCCCCTTGTCCTCAATGCAAGGGCTCCAAATATGCCGCAGGCAGCAGGTTCCTTATTTATTCTCTTACCTTGCACCAATCCCATTCTTCATGCACCCATTAGTGTTATACCCATTATTCTCCTGATTTCAGGAGGCATCTCATCTGCCCTCAGTAATCCCCTGTTCCCTGTGACTGAGGACATCATGCTCACTCCGCCTGCGCCCATCATGACCTGCATATCCCGCTTTAAACCATTGAGGTATCTTTCCATTTCTTCCCTGCCACCTACGGGCCCCTTTGCTGTCATCAGCCCTGTTCCTATGACGCAATTGGCTCCGAGCGCGCAAAGCATATATATGTCCGAAGTTGTTCTTGCATTGCCCTCTGCAAAAAGGGAAACCTTTCTCCTAAGAACTTTCCCCTCTCGTACAGCTGACCTGAGTGCTTCATCAGCCAGTGGCACTGCCAATTCCAGCGGCATTTCCCTATTGTTTCCTAATTCAAATTGCCTTATGCCTATTCTTCCTCTGATTATTATTCCATCCACTCCAGAACTTGCCGCATTTATAACGTCATTTTCTATATTGCCTGTTGCTGTTACTGTTGCATATATAGGCCTATCAGTATGGACAGAAATCCTGCTGATAGCCTCTTTTGAGGCATACTCTGCAGGCACTATGATGCTTGCAACGTTCTCAAGCAGCCGGACATCCATTTTGCCTATATCCGATTCTGCCTGTTTATCGAACCTGAGCATAATGCTTCTTGCGCGGGAAAGCACCTCAGCCCTTTCACCTGAGTCAAGCAATGCTGCAAGCTCTGAATATTCCATTACTGCGAGGCTTTTTCTTCCTGCAACTGCCTTTAGTGTTTCTATCCTGCCTGCTCCTTCCCCTGCACCCACAATCATGGGTATGTCAAGCCTGGTTCTGCCAGGCATTCTTATCCTGGTCTCAATCCCATCTCTATATGCGTCATATGAAGGGCCCACCACATGTCTGCCTTCTGAGATAATGGCGTCAAGATAGGAGCGCGGACTGTCAAGGTCAGTTGTTCTTCCCATGCTGCCTACTTCTATAGTGCCGTGCTCTACCAATGCGGTATTATGCTCCAGCTGCCATTGGTGATGGGGCTCTGCTATTTCGGCATTCCATAAATTCGCACTTTCCATTTCGATATTCTCAAAGCCATCTGCCCTTTCAACTCCGAGCATCTGCATTAATTCAGGTTCCATGGCAATGGAGCGCAGCAACCCCCTTCTGCCTACAACATCGCTAATATCCGCAAAGCCGTATGCTCCTGCATACTGCCTGAGAGCTCCTCCGAATGCCTTTAGATAGTTTGTCAGCATTTCAGCAGCCCATTCTGCATTCAGGCTAAGGATAGTCTGGCCCTCACGCATCTTGTGGGTCGCAACCTGGACCGGGCAATGGGTGTGGCACTGGTGCACCATTACGCATCCCATTGATATGAGTGCCGCGCTGCTCAGCATGACTGCGTCTGCTCCAAGGAGCATGAGTTTGAATGCCTTTTCAGGCAGGCCTACCCTGCCTGCTGCTATTATCTTGAACTGTCTTCTATCAGTCATGCCTGCAACCGTGTCATGTGCTCGTGCTACTGCGAGCTCTATGGGCATACAGACATTGTTCCTAAGTATTGTAGGCGTGGCTCCGGTGCCTCCTCCCCTGCCGTCTATTATTATGCCATCTGCTCCTGCTGCAACAGCTCCTGCTGCTATGAATGCAAGGTCGTGGGTTGCTGCGCATTTTATCAGAATTGGCCTGCCTCTTGAGGCTCTTCTTGCTGATTCAACTATCTGCCTGAGCTCCTCAATAGAGACGACCCTGTTAGCATCGGAAAGATAATCTATGCCTAGCGGCATGCCCCTGGTCTCAGCCATATCCGCGGTTATCTTATGCGCTTTCACATGGCCGCCTGCTCCTGGCTTTGCCGACTGAGCCATTTTTATCGATATGGCTGCGGCACTTTGCAAAAGCGTTCCAGTGATTCCAAATACACCGCTGGCAACCTGGAGCATTATCCTTGTCCTGCTGCGTATTCCGGTGTACCATCCGCCCTCTCCTACCCCGAAGAGCAGCCCTAATTCGTCTGCTGCCATTGCGGCTGCTTCATGCACCTCGGCTGTGGTTGCACCATATGAAAATTCGCCTAGTATAGTCGGCTGCGCGAGTTCCAACTGCCCTAGCTGAAGCCCGAGCCGGACATCCTCATTTCTATGTTCGCCTGCGGCTGGCACTAAAACCAATCTGTCCTCAAGAAGATACGGGGCTCCTGGTTCATCATGCAATGGCTGAAACTGTGATAGCGCTTCTGGATTGGCATGGGTTCCTGCAGTTGCCATTTCCCTTATTCGCCTTATCCTTTGTTCAGTCCAATACTCCCTTCCGCCTGTCCCTCCAGTGCGCCTCGCTGGGACTTTTGGCAGATACTCTCCCCTGGTCCTTGATTGCCTGGCTTCTGTTTGCACCCGTTTTTTCCCTCCCTCATTCAGCTGGCAAATTTGCAAATAATCTGCAGTTGTGTTTATTGCAGTTTAGTTTGCTCCAAATGGTTTTTAAGCGATTGTCCCACTATTATTCACATGCCGTCAAAAGACGAAATTGAAAAAGTCATTTCATGGTGCGAAAAAATCAAGAAGGAGCGCAACCGTATTTACATTATAGAGCGCAACCCATTCCGTGACGAGCCTGCCTGGAGGCGCTTTACACTAATAGAGATTGACCGGCCTAAGGAGATAGCATCAAAATTCAGCCTTGTTTATGATTCTACTACGAAAACACTGTGGGAATTTTACAATGGGCAATGGCGAAAAATAGGTCTTGATATGACTGCAACGTGCACCTAATCGATAGCCTTTTAAGCATGTTTCGAGATATGAATATAGCATTGAAAAACCGACCAATATACGTCGATAATTCTAATAAGAAACAGTGGTAATGATGAGCGAATATACAGCAAAGGATATCCAGGTTCTGATCGGCCTGGAAGGGGTGCGAAAAAGGCCTGCAATGTACATAGGCGACATCAGCAAGAGGGGCCTTCATCACCTTGTGCAGGAGCTCATAGACAATGGCATTGACGAGGCTCTGGCAGGCCACTGCAAGAACATCGAAGTTACAGTATACAAGGACGGCTCTGTGAGCGTAAGTGACGATGGCCGGGGCATTCCTGTTGACGTGCACCCTAAAACCGGCCAGTCTGCACTTGAAGTTGTCTCTACAAGCCTGCATTCCGGCGGCAAATTCGAGAAAAAAGCCTACAAAGTGAGCGGCGGCCTTCACGGTGTCGGGCTGAGCGTTGTTAATGCGTTAAGCGAATGGATGGAGATTCACGTCTTGCGCGATGGCAAGATTCACAGGCAGTCATATTCACGCGGAAAGGCAACTTCTCCAGTTGTTGAGTTGGGCCCGACTGACAAGCATGGCACCCACATAAAATTCAAGCCTGATGCAGAAATTTTCACTACTACTGAAATGGATTCTGAATATATCAAGGAGCGGCTGATGGAACTCGCATTCCTTAACAAAGGCCTGAAGATTGTCCTAGTTACAGAGGCTACAGGGGCTAAAGAGGAGTTCTGCTATGAAGGCGGAATAAGCCAGTTCGTAGAATATCTGAACAAGACAAAACAGACCAAGCTGCACGCTGTTTTCCATTACCAAAAAGAGGTCGATGGCGTTGACTGCGAGATTGCCTTCCAGTATACTGACAGTTACAGCCCGATGATATATAGCTTTGTAAATGACATAAAAACCATCGAAGGAGGCACTCATGTTTCTGGTTTTAAAACAGCATTGACGCGTGCATTGAACGAATACCTTGGCAGCAGCAAGCATTTCAAGAATGGCGAAAAAAAGGTTAGTGGCGATGACGCATTGGAAGGCCTTACTGCAATCGTAAGCGTCAAAGTGCCTGAACCCCAGTTCGAAGGGCAGACGAAAACGAAATTGGGCAACAGCGAGGTAAAGGGCATAGCCGACAGCATTTCATATGATTCCATACATGCCTATCTGGAGGAAAATCCTGAGGTTGGCAAGAACATTGGCCAGAAAGTGCTTTCATCCCTTGAAGCGCGCGAGGCAGCCCAAAAAGCAAAGGAGCTGATAAGGCGCAAGAACGTTTTCGAGAGCAGCGTGCTTCCTGGGAAGTTGACTGACTGCAGCGAAGAGGATCCGTCCAAAACAGAGCTGTATCTTGTCGAGGGGGATTCTGCTGGCGGAAGCGCGCGCCAGGCACGTGATAACCGCTTCCAGGCAATATTGCCGTTGCGCGGCAAGATACTCAATGTTGAAAAAGCGCCAATAAACAAGGTGCTTACAAGTGAGGAAATACGTGCCATAGTGCTTTCGCTCGGATGCGGATTCGGCGAGGATTTTGACCTCAAGAAACTGCGCTACCACAAAACTGTGATAATGACTGATGCTGATGTCGACGGTTCGCATATACGCACATTGTTGCTTACCCTTTTCTACCGCCATTTCAAATCGCTCGTGGAAAATGGCTATCTGTATATCGCGCAGCCGCCCCTTTACCGGATAAAAAAAGGCAAGAGCATGGAATATGCCTATTCTGATGAGGAGCTTGGCAAAAAGCAGCAACTGCTTGGTGATGGTTGTGAGCTGCAGCGCTACAAAGGTCTTGGTGAAATGAACCCTGACCAGTTATGGGAAACTACCATGGATCCTGCGGTGCGCACTTTGAAGCGTGTGACTATCGAAGATGCGATGAAAGCCGATGAGCTGTTTAGCCTGCTTATGGGCGAAGCTGTCGAGCCGCGCAGGGAATTTATAGAGCTTAATGCCATAAAAGTGAAAAATCTCGACGTATGATCTTATGCAAGTTTTAATCCTCCACGGGTGGGGCAACAATAGCAAAAGCAACTGGTTTCCGTGGCTTAAGCAGCAACTGGAGGCCCGCGGTGCAGAAGTCCATTGCCCTGATCTGCCTGACAGCGCATTTCCAAACCTGGATTCATGGCTGGGTAAAATCAAAGAAGCTGTGCTGCTAGAAAATGATTTCGTAATAATAGGGCACAGCCTTGGTGCGGTTACTGCGCTGCGGCTGCTTGAAACTTTCGACAGTGGCAAAAAAGCATTGCTAGTTGTTCTTGTTTCGGGCTTTGCCAAAAGTTATGGCGTTAATGCCTTATCATCATTTTTTAAATCAGAATTCAACTGGAAAAAAATCAAATCCTGCTCAAAGCGGTTCATTGTAATCCACAGTGATAACGACCCGCAGTTGCCGCTTGCAGAAGGCCGGGAATTAGCGTCAATGCTGGGTGCTGAATTCATAATCGAAAAAAATGCAGGCCACATAAATTCCAAAAGCGGGTTTACTGAATATGGGCGCGTGCTCGGGTTTGCCCTGGAGGTTGCCTGAATGGCAGCTCGCCAGGCATTGGTTTGGCCGCCTGTGGTTGAT
>CAZBWC010000056.1:0-7389 GCA_964495395.1 Microcaldota archaeon | reverse complement strand
GCAATAATGCCTCAAATAACACAATTGCACAGTATTATTTCGCATCAAACAGCAACGCAACCTTTACAGGCACAAATTACGCGCAGAACGTGCCTTCAGGCGCTACTGTGCTTAATGCAACTGGCAGCAGCAACATAACAGCTTTGGTTAGTGGCACTTACAACATGCTGACCACTGAGAGTGCGAGCTTCTCATTTGACAGGCTGATAAACACAAGCTTCACAACAAGCACAGCTTCGGCACAAGGAATAAGCAGCAGCGACTGCTTTGACGTTGGCCAGATATGCAGACTGGCTTCAGGCATAATAATACCAGTAAACCTTGGCGGAGGCAGCATGCAAGCCCTCGCAATAGCATATACAGAGGCATTGCTTGACCCCCTGGCAGAAAGCACAGTAAAACTTGCCAGGTGGACAGCATCAGGATGGGAAGAGATAGCAGGCACTGCCGACGCTTCAGCAAACTCAGTTAACTATGGCCCGTTAAGCAGCTATAGCACATACGGAGCAGTCGCCTTCCAGGATATAGCCGGAGGCCAGAGTACACAACAGGAAGAGCCACAGGTGATAATAGTAGCAAACGATACGGCCAACCAGACTGTTAATGAGACAGTTGTGCCTTCAGAAAACCTTACAATTACGCTTAGCCAGGATTATGCATGCCCTGGCCAGCTGCTTACAGCGAGTGCAACATCAGATGAAGATGCAGTACAGGGGCTTGCACTGGAGCTGCAAAAAGGCAGTGCAACCATAAGCAGCAGGACAACCGATGCAGAAGGCAAGGTAAGCTTCGGCATTGTCGAAGCAGGCGAATATACACTGGTAAATACAGAACAGGAAGAGGGCTATGAGTTGGCTCCTGCACTGGCCTTTACCCTTTCCCCCTGCGCACCTTCAACTTCAGACTCTGATAGTGATAATGACAGGCAAGACGACGATTCAGGAACAACCTCAACGACAGAAACACCTGTTGATGAAGTAACGCTATGCGAACTGACAGTGCCTGATGAAATCAATGTAGGCGAAGACATAGAAGTAACAGTTACCTGCAATGGACAACCGGCACCTGACAAAAGGATAATAGTAGTCACACCAGAAGAAGAAGAGCTGTCACTCTTAAGCAATGCCAATGGCCAGGCAACAGCATTTGCTGATTCAGAAGGCAACTACCAAATTTATCTATATGAATACGGCCTAACATCCAAAAAAGATATAAGGGCTCTCGTAGGGTTCAATTCAGGACAAGGCGCAGGCGAACAGAGAAACGCACTCATAGCAGCACTGGAAACGGCAGTGCGCAACAACGCCCTCCCGGTAGCGGCAATAGGTATAGGCGCACTGATACTGGTTTACCTGTATTTCAGATTTGGAAGGAAATGAGGTAGTTTAATTCCATGCCAGCGCCACTATACGCAGGCCGTTGAAGAAGTGATGGATTCATATGATGCGCCAACAGGCAAACTCATAAAGACTTATGAGATTCGCTAGATGTCAAAAACTAGGCATTATAGACTGGCAGAATAGCTAGATTTTAAAACCAAACTTGAGAAAAGAGCTCATGAAAAAATACGTTGCCCTCCTTATAATGGCAGCGCTCCTCCATGCAGCTGCCCCGGAATGGATTGATGATGGCTTAGTAGTAAATTACGAGCTCAAAGATTACCAGAGGGGCTCGATAGCAAGCCCTGTTGTTGAAGCATTACAGTTCACCGTAACCTCCGTGAATAGCAGGGATATAGAGGTTGAGGTTCAGCAGGGTACGGCAAAAAGCCATCCCAAAGACAATGTAACAGGCTCTTCAGGCCAGTTCTGGTTTGACCCGGCATTGCTATCAGGAACACTCGTAACAGGACAAAGCCTCGCAGGCTGGCAGGTTAACGAGCTGAGCGCATATACCGCATTGGAAAAGGAATTTGACAGCGGCCTGGTTAGCAAAACAAGCGGCCAGGCAACAATAAGAGTAAGGTATGACAGGTAAACCGGCCTGCTTTTGGAGCACAAAGTAAGGAGTGAAGGAATCGATATAATTGTAGCATCTTTAAAATCAATAAATCCACCAATATGGAACCCTGAAACTGCCGCACTAGAAGAGGCAGTTCCGGCTCAAGAACCGGAAACGGCGCCAATAGAAATAGGAGCCGTAGAACAAGAGCCCGTAGCACTGAGTGCAGCACCGGAAGAGCGCGATTTGAACCTGCCAAACCTTGAGGCAATTCCAGAAACCCCACAAAACGTTACTGAAACAACGACACCGCTAACTGATTTCCAGTTGCCGACATGCTGCTGCCTACCCACGTTCATATTGATGTTTGTAGGGATTGGGGCAGTAATTAGGAGAAAGTAAGCCGGGATGCTGGAGGAAATTCAAAACTCCTCGAGCGTCTTTTGCCTCTTGTCTTTTGCCACTTTCAGATTTTTCTTATCATCCAGAAGCAGCTCACCGAATACGCCATCATATCCAGGCACCCAGCGGACTTCCCCGCGTTTTACTTTCATTAGAGCATGGGCAATTTCAGGAGAGGTCGCAAGCCTTATCTGCTCTTCAGGAGACTCGAAAACGGCAAATTCATTGCCAAAATAACGTATGAGACGGTCGTATTCAACACTTACTGCCTGAGTATTCTCACCTTTTCCAATAACTTTTGAAATAACGGTAGGCAACGGCACGATATGTTGAAATGGCACTACACCTTCAGGCTTATCGCCATACTTCCTGTCCGCGAGGGCATTCACACGATTAAGAACTCCAATTGTCAGACGCTTTTTGCACGAGGGGCAAATGCCATTGTATTTTTCAGATTCCCAGGGCGCCATAAGCACGTTGCAGTTTCTGTGGCCATCATAATGGTATTTGCCTTCCTCAGGATAGAACTCGTATGTCTTTACAAATCCCTTGCGGGTTTTTATCGCATTAACTATTGAGGCATACGATGGGCGCTCCAGCTCGAAGACATTGGCTTCCCTTCCGAGATTTTGCAGGCTGTGTGCATCGCTATTCGACACTAGAGAGTATTTGTCGAGTCGAGATGCCATCCAGTTCATCTGCGGGTCGCTCGATAGGCCAGTCTCTAGGGCAAATATTTTTTTTGCCTGGTCCTCAAATGCCTGCTCAACGCTGTCGACACCAGAATTAGAGCCGAATATGCTGAACCACGGGGTCCAGGCATGCGCAGGAATGATGACTATGTCTTTTGAAATCTCGAAAAGCATTTCAGCAAATTCAGGTGAGGATATTCCGAGTATCGGCCTGCCATCTGCCTTGAGATTGCCGCGCTTGCCTAGCACATCGTTAATTTGGGCAGCCACTGAGAGATTAGGGGCAAGCACAATATGATGCATTTTTTTTACGCCCAGCTTGGATGAGTATATAAGCGATATTTCTACCGACAGGATGAACCGCACGCCTTGGTATAGGTAAAGCCCCGAGTCTTCTTCGGTTAGGTGACCCTTGATTTGGCTGAACCATTGAGGATGAGTAAAATCGCCTGTGGCGAGTATGTTGATGCCCTTGATCTTTGCGCCGTGAGCAAGTCCAGGAATGGTGCACTTGGCACTCGTGGCACGCGCGTAGGGGCCGTGTATATGTAAGTCAGTCACGTATCTCATAAGGGCATCTTAATGTTGATGCAGCAAATTTAATATTTAAACATATCCCATACTAAATTAGTTATGCCTTTTGACCCTAAAAAATTCATAGAGGAAGCTGTTGCCGATATTAGAAAGACTATTGGAGAGGGCAGGGCTATATGCGCACTATCAGGGGGGGTAGACAGCTTTGTCGCAGCCGCTTTGGCAGCACACGCAATACCCAAGCAACTGTTCGCAGTTTATGTGGATACAGGACTTATGAGGCTTAATGAACGCATGCAGGTAGAGAATGCGGCAAAAAAAACAGGCATAAAACTCATAGTGATAGATGCAAGCGACAAATTTTTATCGGCATTAAAAGGCATAACAGAACCTGAAGAAAAAAGAAAGATAATAGGCGAACTTTTCATACGCGTATTTGAGCAGGAAGCACAGAAAGACAAGGTGCAGTTCCTGATGCAGGGAACTATTGCCCCTGACTGGATTGAAAGCGGCGGCGGAGGCAGGGAAACGATAAAGAGCCACCATAATGTAGGTGGCCTGCCTGAGAAAATGCACCTGAAACTATGCGAACCGCTCAGGGAGCTTTACAAGCACGAAGTGCGTATGGTCGGAAAAGAGCTCGGATTGCCGGATTACGTATATGAGAGGCAGCCATTTCCAGGGCCTGCGCTTGCAGTGAGGATAGTGGGCGAAGTCACGAAGGATAAAGTTGCGATACTCCAGAAAGCAGGCAGCATAACAGAACAGGAAATAGAAGATGCGGCAAAGCAGGGCAAAATGGAAAGGCCATGGCAGTATTTTGCTGCGCTGCTACCGACTAAAACAGTAGGCGTGAGAGGCGATGAAAGAGCTTACCAGTATGTGATGGTAGTGCGCGCAGTAAGAAGCCTGGACGGCATGACTGCAAATGTGTCTAATATACCATACGAAGTGCTTCAGAAAATATCCACAAGAGTAACAAATGAAGTAAGTGAGATAGGCAGGGTTATGTTCGACATAACTAATAAGCCGCCTGGGACTATAGAGATGGAATAGAATCAGATAGAGCGATATGCCGCAAGTTAGCTCAATGCAGCAATCATGCCTTTGAATGAATTCAGGGTGTTGCCTGTTATGTGATGAGACATTGCATCGCCGGCATTGCCTGCCCTTGATAAATTCAGGCTAGCCTCATGTACTGTCGTATGGGTTGATTCATGGCTATGACCCCTTAATGCTGGCGCCATTGCAACGAGCGCTTCATCAAGTGAATGTAATTCATCTTTTTGCGCCGGCTTCGGGGCCAGCTTTGGTACTGCTGCAAGAACTTCGGATTTTTCTGTTTGGAGAGGGATTTCTGCTTTCTTATATGCTTCCATATTATCACACTTTAAAACATATGTTATACTTTAGCAAAGAATGTTTATAAAGGTTGCTCTCTCCTTCTAACCCCATGAAAGTCAGATTCGGGCCTGCAGGAATACCCCTGAGATGCGAGGATAGAAGCACCATTGAGGGCGTCAAATGCTGTGCAGCGCTTGGCATGGATGCAATGGAAATGGAATTCGTGCATGGTGTCAGGCTGACAAAGGAAAAAGCCGAACAAGTAAAGGCGGTTGCTGTGAAGCAGGATATTGCATTGTCATCACATGCCCCGTATTACATAAACCTCTGCTCAGCCGAACCGCAAAAAGAGGAGAACAGCAGAAGGAATATATTCCAGGCAGCACAGGCAACTGCATGGGCAGGAGGCACAATAACCGTGTTCCATCCGGGATATTACCAGAAGCTTTCAAAGGAGCAGGCTTATGAAAAGGCGAAGAAAAACCTGCTTGAGATAGAGGCGATGCTGAAGCAGGAAAAAGTGAAAATAAGGCTCGGAGCCGAAACAGTGGGCAAGAAATCGCAGTTTGGCGGATTGGCTGAAGTAATAAAACTTGCACAGGAACTTGAAATGCTCGTACCGGTAATTGACTTTTCACACATACATGCACGCACCGATTTCCCATTGAAAGGCATCGATGATTACCGCAGGCTTTTCAGCATGCTCGAAAAGGAATTGCCTGGATACACTCAGGATTTCCACTCACATTTTGCCGAGATAAATTATACTGAAAAAGGGGAGAGAAACCATTTGCCACTAGGCACGAACAACGAACCGCCTTACGAACCGCTGATGCAGATGCTTGCAGAGCAGGGCTATTCCGGAAGGATAATCTGCGAAACACCCCAGCTCGATTATGATTCTGAAAAAATGCAGAAAGCATACAAGAGGGCCTTATGAGATTCATGCTTGCAGACTATCTTGAAAGCTCTT
The DNA here is from genome assembly GCA_964495395.1 of Microcaldota archaeon. GTDB lineage: Archaea > Micrarchaeota > Micrarchaeia > Anstonellales > Bilamarchaeaceae > DATDYG01. Next base: position 1,503 of record CAZBWC010000056.1, on the reverse strand, counting down.
CCGGGGAATTGCGCATACTAAAAGCAAAGCTCGACGAGCTGAACAAAAAATACCATTCGTTTTATGATAGGAACCTGAAGCAGGAAATAGAAATAGTGAAAAAAGCCATGAGCATAAAAAATATCGAGGTTCGTGAAACATTGTATGCAAATCTTTACGAGCTTAATCTGCTCAGGGAATATTTCCAGACCTGTTTGTGCTGTTGCGCGAGGATGCGGGGCTTGGCAAGGTTATAGCTGAAAAGGAGTGGCTGCTAGACATATGCAAAATAAAAAATAGCGATGCTATTGAGCAGCTGAAGCGAATAAGGGCGGATAGAAAAGCCGTAAGAGAGGTGCGCGGCTTTCTTTCAAAATGGACTGGAAAGATAGACTCAAAATCCATGGCTGTAACATGGCCAATATTGAAAGGCACTTTGGCCAAGGACATAGACAAAGATGAGCTGCAATTGCTCCTGAACGAGATGGATGCAAGACTCAGGAAACAGGGATGGGTGCCCGCAATGGTTGAGCCGAATGTGCAGAACGTGCTTGAGAAATTTCTGAAACGGCTCGTTGAAAGCAAATCGCGCATGTCATTTTCAGAGCGCAAGCTACGGAGCGCGGGTGCAGGAGGCACAGCTGCAGAGTATAACCAGGTGCAGGAATACAGAAAACTCAAAAGTGAAGCGGAGCAATGCGAAATTAAGTGTGTGCATCTGCTATTGGCAAACTTGCAATTCCTCGCAAAGCTCAGATCAGGCAAAATAAAATTAAGCAATCCGCTGCTGACACGCGAACTAGCAGGGCTTTTGAAAAAAACGAATCCAAAGCTGATTAATGACAGGATATGGCTAAAGGCAATGCGGGAAAAATTTGAACAGGATTAGGAGCTAAGAGGTCGGAATGAGGGCTAGTTTTTTCTCAAGCTCCGCGCGCATTGCATTAGTCAGGTGAAGGTCAGGCTTAAAGAATACCGAGTAAACTTTTTTCAGCATCTCCTTGGTCTTTTTCTTGTCGAGCAGGTAGGCCTTCTGTATGTACTCGCGGGATTTGGGGTCGTTAAGGAGCATGTAGCACAGGGAGATGTGGAAATTGCTTTCAGCATCCCGAGTATGAAGATGTAAGGCTTTTCTGAAGCAGGCGATTGCATCACTGAACTTACAGGCCTCCATATATGTAACGCCTTTCATTTTCCAGTATTCAGGCTTTTGGTGTATCATGATGGCGTGATTAAATGCCTGGCAGGCAGCATCGTAGTTCCTGAATTTTAAAGAGGTTATGCCACGTAAATACCATAAAGAATCGTCATTCCTGTTCCTGCCGATTAGGGAATCGAGAAGTTTTGCAGCACTACGAAACTGGCCTTTTGCAAGCAATGATTTGGCCTTTTCAGCATCATCCATACTTATAGCTAACAGCTAAGGGCTTAAATATTATTCTTTGGTGGCTTTTTGGGCATATTGCAATGCGAGGTTTGAATATCGTATTGCTTTTGCAGCATCGCCCCCTGCGAGTTTGGCTC
>CAZBWC010000055.1:4279-7447 GCA_964495395.1 Microcaldota archaeon | reverse complement strand
TCGAACGGGCTAAAGAGCTGGGCCTCGACTTGGTTTTGGCGATTTGCGACCGCGAGTCGAGCATAACGTACTACCGTGTGAAGAGAATTGAACTTCCGTAAAGCAAGTACGAATACTACGAAATCGAGTGGATACAGCCCTGATTTATCGTTTGTCATCACTTGTTAATCTGACTATCCGCTGAGAATCACTATCCCCATAAATTATGGATATTTTCAATCCTGCATCGCCTGGCCTTTCGCGTTCTTCATCAGGGTAGTAAATTCCCTGGAACAGGTTTGTAGCAAGCTGTATCCAAAAGCCCCGGTCACCTAGTTCGCCTGCCTGCATTGCAACTGCTGAAATCGTAAGCACATAATCAGGGCTTATTTTGGTTCGCCTTTCTATGAACGGCCTTCTGTCGCTTTCATCAGCTTCACGAAATGAAACATGCATGGAATTCGCATCTTCAGCAGGAATCCTGAGATATCCTGGCAAATCGCCTGTGAATTCAAGAACATGCTCTCCTCGCTCGATTCGTGTTACAAATCTGTCGCCATTTGGGGTGAACTCCAGCTGCACTCTATTTAGCTCTGCCTGAGTGATGACTGCATTGGCAGCTTCCTTTGCAAATGTGAGCCTGTCATAACCTGTTTCCACAAGCAGCTGTCCGAAGAATACGCGCTTGGGCTCTCTGGTTGCATATTGGTGTGGCACTGCAAGTTGCGCTTTCATAATCTGCATGTTCTGGTTATGCGTTTATGTGTTTAAAAATATAACTATGTGCAGGTTTATAAATAGTTATAACCAAAGTATACTTCATGGTTCAGCGTACTAAGAGGCTTTTTTCTGTCCGGCCTGATACTTCACATGCACCAAGGCGATTTGGCGCAGCGTTAATTACTGGCATTATGGCACTTACTGGCTTAGGTTCCGCAGCAAATGCCCAACCTGCAGCCGATACGCAACCTGCTGCCGCTTCCACTACTCACGATTCTGAAGCTCATTATGCTAGTGCTATTGATTTGGAGAGAAAAGGCCTATATGCCGGTGCATTTGCCGAATATCTGCGTGCAGGCAGGCCACTTGAGGCCGAGGCAATGGCCGAGCATCTTAACAAAGGGTTCTGCTACTGGGTGTTGAAGGCATACTATTCAGACAAAAACGATCTTGACGGTATAGCCAAAATGAATGAGCTTGGGCGCGCATTGCCTGGTTTTGAAAGCCAGCAGGTCCTTGAAGGCGACCCTGAGCTTGCCCTGATACAACTGAAAATGATACTGCAAGGCATACCTGCCAGCGACTGCCCTCAGGTTTCTACTGCTTTCGAGTGTGAAATTGCCCTTGGCAAGGATGCCGAATCTGTAGGGCACTACACCTATGCTGCGAACCAGTATCTTCTTGCAGGGCGCGTTGATTTAGTAACTGGGATGCTTGATTCAGCAGGAACCGCTGTCACTGCATCAGAACGGGATTCGATATTAAGGGCAGCTGCGGCGCATCTATTGCAGGCCGGCAGAGAAAAGGCGGCTGATCAAGCTACTGCTTCTGATGACTCCACCACTTCTCCTCCTTTGGCATTGCCTTTGGCTGCAGGGGGAAAGCCCGTAACTAAAGTCGTTCCTGGGCCATCCGAACAACCTGCTGAACCTGAAGCTACCTCTGAATTACCTGATGGTTATGGTCTTTCAGCGCATCGTCTTTCTGTGATTCCAGGGGAAGCAGGTTTGCTTACTTATGGCATGCGGTCTAAGAAAACCAAATTTGCTTTGAGCTATATGCGGCTAAATGCAATGACTACAGAAAATACATGGTCTGCTGACGGTTATGCAAATGGTACGACTTCATACACAAATACCAATTCGGATGTTGTTGATGTGATAGTTGGCTATGACTGGCTTGTAGGTGTTTTTGGCCACCAGATATTTAGCTTCAAAAGCGGCTTTCAGTCAGGCGATGCATTCTTTGAGTCCTTGCCCTATGAACGCAGGTTCCTTCTTGGCCTTGGTACAGTAAACCCGTTTTTTGATTCTGAAACCGTTGACCTTTACCTTGAAGGCAGAATGTCAATTCCATATGTCTCTGAATGGAACCTAAATGTTACTGGTGGTGAGTCTCAGGGATTCTATCCAAACCCTGGTCGTTCATTGCCTACATTTACAGGAAAGCTGGCTATTGTATGGGATGATACTGCTACTCCATTGGCATTACATATACAAGGCTCAACCGATTCCAGGGAACCTGCATTTGTATTATTCGATATTGGCGTGCCAATTCCAACACCAACAATTCTCCCAACATTCATCAGCGCTTCAGCTAATTTATATAGGCCACAAGTTCCGAATGCTGACAGAAATGCATTTGTAACAGCCAACTATGCTATTGCCTCTGTAAATGTTACATATCCCTTACTGGCTCCTCTTGAGGATCTGTGGCTGGGTGCATCTGCTGGCTATGAGCTAAATACATTTGGAGGCAATGCAAAATCTTCACTGCCTGTTAGCCTTGCTGTTTTCCTTGCAAAATATGGTCGTTTTAACATAGGTGCTGACCCTATCCAAAAAGGTGTAGTTGCATCTGTAACTATAGCCGTTCCGTTCTATGATCCTGATGATGTCTCGGTTTCCCAATATTTTGTCATGGGCTCAATACCAAACCTAAGTGGCGTATTTGTGCCATCGGATACTGCCTCATTAAGCAGAGGAACATTTTCTGCGGGCTGGCAGCAGTAATTTTTAACAGAAAAACTAACAGCAGGCGACCAGAAGCAGGGTTTCTACAGAGCCATGCTTTATAAACATTTGTTGTTAAATATAACTAATTATGAAAAGACTATTTAAAGTAACGCACGGGCCCCAAAGAACCAGGCCAATGCGCTTTGTTGCAAGCGTATTGCTTTCCTCACTATCCTCACTTGTAGGCTTTTCTCATGCTCATGCAGAAGAGGCGCCCGCTGGCACTTCTGCAGTTTCACAGGCGGATGTTCATGCTGCACAGGCAGCTGCATTGGAATCAGCAGGTGCATATGGCGACGCATTCAACGAATATCTCAAGGCAGGCCTGCCAGGTGATGCTGAAAGATTTGTTGACCTGGGCACTGTTGCAAAGGGCTTTGGCTATGGAATGCTGAAAGCCTATTATCTGAAAACGAATGATCAAGAAGCAGTAAAAAGAATTGAAGAAAAAGCG
>CAZBWC010000055.1:0-4269 GCA_964495395.1 Microcaldota archaeon | reverse complement strand
GGCAAAAGAAGGCAATGACGTACATGATGCTGTTGTTAAGGGAGATTCTGGATTTTATGCCGTACAGCTGGAGCTTACCCTGCGTGGTATAACCCCCTCAGATGATCCTGCTGAAAATGCCAAAGCTGTGGGCATGTTCGAGCGTGCCGCAAGGCTCTATCTGGCCAGTTACAGGCCTCGCCGTGTCGAGGAGCTTATTCTGTCCCTACCATTCTCAGAGCGCGGGCCAATATTACTGCTACTGCATGAGTATGAGGAATCCCATATTCCAGAGCTCTCTCCTCCGAGTGAACCACGTTCAATTACACCACAAGAGCTGGAAAAAGCCTCCGAACCTGCTTCAGTGCAGCCTGCAACCGTTCAGGGATCACAATGCCCGGATACTACATTACAATCGCCATCTGAAAGGCACAACCTTTACCTTACTACAGCCAGCCTTTTCAGAGACCTTATGGCCGATTATCTTGCTGCTCGCAGAACGGGTGATGTACCTGAGAAACTTTTGGGTGCAATTGAAGAAATTCATTTTATCTTGCGCTGTGTCTATGACCGCATAGTTGCTTTAGGTGGAGGTATTGGGGGCATGGAGCTCACTATGGAGCTTATTAGCCAGATCATGCCGGGCATCCTGGATTCCACTATTAGCCCTAAGTTATTAAAGGACGCCCAATTGGGATTTTCTGAACTTTCAGTGGATCCTATATCCACAAGAACAGCAATGTCAGACGTTCTTTCCTATGGCCGCGGGTCAGCAGTAAGGTTGCTTGTTGAGCTGCCGTTCTATGGAGAAGTTCAGGGAGATTTCACCTTTGTTACCTCAGAATTCCTAACAGTTATGCTATCATCAAATCTTGGCTGGCTGGGTGCATTGGCAGATTCTTCATGGCTTTCAGCTGTTTCTGTTGGCGCAGGTTACCAGTATTTAGGCCAGTATTCCCAGTTTGGTGATGGTACTGAACATGGATATTCCTACAGTATAAGCGAGCGCAGGCTTCTTGGAACTCTGGGCCTGCATCTGGAAGACCCATTTGCTGTACAGGACCTGAAAATATATCTTGGTGCTGGAGGCATTTTCTTCTTGCCATTAGGCCATTGGGATATGGACATTCTGGGCAGTGAATTTGAAGGCCATTATCCCAGTACCGGGAGGTCGATACCTAAAGTATTGTGGGAAGCATCACTTCAGCATCCGCGCCTTTCGCTGTATCATCAGGGTTCTACAGATTCATTCATGCCTATGAGGCTTTTCGGAAACGTACGCATTCCTGAGCTGGCATTGCCAATAGCAGAAGGTACTGTTCCTTCAATTAGCATGTCTGCAATTTACAGCAGGTCATTTGTCCAGGCTGATTCTGAAGCTCCTCAGTTTGTGCAGGCAAACCGCTTACTCGCTTCAGCAGATGCATTCTACCCTGTCTGGAGGATATCATCCGGTATGTGGGCAGACGTTTCACTGGCTGTGCTGGCAGGAGGTTCAGCATATATGCCTCTAAATAATTCGGGCAAAACCGAAGTTCAGGTGCCTTTAGGCATCAGCGTATTTTCACGATATGCCGGCGTTGGAGCAACCTTCGACCCACTGACTCAAACATTTGCACTATCTCTTTCATTTTCCAGCTCCGGGTTTATACCCAGTTCAGTGTTTTCGTTTCAATCAGCTTCAGACATTTCTTCCTATGCCGACATGCCTAATTCCAGAACGGCTTTTTTAGGAACAGGCTTCTGATTCTAATTCTTATATCTATGCCTGCTGCTAAACGAGTTTCAGCCTAAACGGGCGTAGCTCTATAAATTTTAGTCGGTCACAATGTTTAGACAATGGTTGAACCCATAAAAGGTGATATAAATGACGAAATATCTCATTGCAAGACAGCTATCAGGCAAGAAAGTGGTTACGAACGAGGGCGAGGATTTTGGGCGATTGGTTGACGTTAACCTTAACGAGCTTACTGGTAAAATCGAATCCCTTATAGTGGAGCCTAACCCTGACAGTGTGTTGGCATCCAAAATCAAGAAGGAAGACGGCCTTGTTGCAGTGCCTTACGAGAGCGTACTTGCAGTAAGCGACTTCATCCTTGTTGAAAAGAGAAACATCCTTTACTAATTCCTTTTTATGACGACTTATGTCGCTGGGATTGATGAAAGCGGCAGAGGATTGATGAAACCATTCATCAAGTTGCAAGCGCTGTCATCGGTCCTCTTGTAATCGCATTAGCGCAATGCCCGCGTACCCATATTGCACAGCTTAAGGTCTTGGGCAGCAAGGATTCCAAGCAGCTTACTGCAAAGCAGCGCGAAACAGCATTCTTAGAGCTTAAGAAATTCTGCAAATTCAAGTTTGTCGAGATTACGGCAGAGCGGCTTACTCATTTAATGGCATCAAAAAGCCTTAATGACATTGAGGCAGAGGCAATGGCTGCACTAATGAAAAACGTCAAGGACGCAGACGTTATGATTGATTTGCCTGATAGGTACGAGTGGACATTCCGTGCTCGCATGCATCATTATGGTGCACAGCGCTTTGAGGCACAGCATAAAGCAGATGAAAATTATGAAAGTGTTGCTGCAGCCAGCATCTGTGCAAAGGTGCTTCGTGACCAGCGCATTGCCGAACTGACAGCACAGCTAGGCCCGTTTGGCAGCGGTTATCCATCTGACCCTTATACTGTAGCCGCACTAAAAGACAAAACAATGCGCGAGAAGCTGCATGTTTACATAAGGCACAGGTGGAAGACTATTGAGAACCTGGCGCAGAAAAAGCTGTTTGATGAAGGCTAAAGAAGCATACGTTCGGAATAAATCCTTAGAAGCCTTATTATCAAGCCACAGTGTGCTGCATTGAATTCGCTTATTGCATCGGCTGTATGGGCAATGTCCCATGTTTCGGGGTTTTCATGTCTGTCCTCTGCCTTTTCTTTTGCATCCTCTATTTCTTCTAATGTCAGTGGTACGTGTACCGAGCCGAAAACCCTGACAAGTTCACCCGGAGCGCCGTTTGTGCGGTCAAGAAGCATTGCATGCACTGCTATCTGCACGCCATCTGCGCCTATTGCATATTCCTCTTCAAGCTCCCTCAACGTTGTCCTTGCCATGAGTCCGCTATCCGTTTGCCCTTCCATGTCTGCTGCTTCCACATACCCATTAAGCGAGGGGCGTATTGTTCCATCCTGCATCCTTGTGAGCAAAATACGGTTATCTGCGCTTATTATCAGGTTATTCACAACTAAAATTCTCAACTCATTGCTCGCATCGCCTGTTTCACGCGCTGCATCCATAATGCCCATCATCTGACTGAATCTTATTTTACGGGCCCCTAGTTCAGCCACACTGCCATCTGTGCCCGCTGAAACTATTGAAAGTTTTTCTCCATCCCCTAATCGGTCTGCTTTTAATCTTTCCTGTCCGCGTCGTATCTGTTCAAGCTCAATTTCCGAAAACCTAAAACCACTTGTTTCTACGAGCCCAACTTTTACTTTTGCTTCTTCTCCTCTGGGGAAAACATGTTTTCTCATAGCCAGAAAATTAGCCATGTTTTGTCTTTGGCTTGAACATTTAATAAGGATTTCTAAAAGTGGGTATTTGCGTTATCTTTCAACTATTACCTTGCCTTTCATGCCTGGGTAGGTTATTGAGAAATAGTCATACGTGCCTGGCTTGTTAAACGTGTACGTGAAGCTTTCCCCTTCAGTCAGCGTGCCTGAGTCAAAATTGCCAGTGCTGGTTACGGTGTAAGCCCTGTAATCGTCATTGTTCCAGGTTACTGATTCACCGACATGCACTGAAAGCTCAGCAGGGACATAGCTGAGGTTTACCATACTGATCTCGTACTGCCTACTTTCAACCAGTGGCGCTATGACCATGAACCTTATTTCCTGTTTTATTGCCGGTGCATAGCTGCTGCCATCGTTGTTAACCAACTCTACTACAATAACGTACTCCCCTGGCTTCAAGCCGTTAAGGGTGCGCTGCTTTGAATACAATTCGCTTGCATTACCGTTTATCGCCACTAGGAAATGTCCCTCACCAAAAGCACTCTCATTGGAAGGTGGAGCCACTACCAAATTGCTTGCTGACAAAATCAGCTCTATGTCTGCTGTTCCACCATCTGTTTCTATTGCCTGTCCGTCTATCGGGCTTATGATCAGGAAGGAAGGGGGCTCTTTGGCTGCTGCCTGCTCGTTAGTTTGGGGGGCTGTTCCTATGCATCCTAGAAGTAGTATTGCAGCAAGTGCAAATGCGATTTTCTGCATGTGTCTTAATGCACTTTGC
>CAZBWC010000054.1:525-7537 GCA_964495395.1 Microcaldota archaeon | reverse complement strand
CTTGGAGAGGCAGCGACCAAAGGTCGCTGGACGCTCCCCTCTGGTTGGCCTTTAGAGTGATTTTACATGTGGAATAATATACGGGATTTGGATAATCCGGGAAAGGCAATGATGGCCGAAAGACTGATAGAGAGTCAGGCAGAACGTGATTTCAGGGGCACAGTAAGAGAACTCATAGATGCCCTAGACGATGCCAGAAGAAGAAGGCAAATTGTAGCTATAGCCAACCAAGAAAGTAATGCAACTATCTCAAATGTATTCCTCGTCTTGGTTGGCTAGACTGTAATCCGCATTATTTATGTGGATTACTGTATATTGAAACGCTTCGCAAGAGATAGCCCCGATATAGTGCTGACTTTTATCATAATAGCGTTGAAGCATGAGGAAAAGAGAGATGCCTGCATTGAGATTGCCACTAGGCTTGTTACTAGGATAGAACGGCTGGACAACATTCTGGCAAGATGGAACGATCAGGACGGGTTTAACCGGTCAGCTTTAATATGCCGGATAAGAACCGATGCCATGATAGCACAGATAAGAGCCAGTTACCAGATACCGTTAGGTAGAGACAATGGAACTAAAGCAGCAGCTCAACCAGGGCGACAGGCCGCAGTTTCCAGATAAGCACAATATTTTAAATTATTGAATGAAACATTTGGATATGGTCACCCTGACTCAGATAAAAAGTATAATTTCCATACCCATATTCTTCGGCATCTGGGTGATTATAGCATTGTCCATCCTTGTTTCAGGGCTGAAAAAATACCAGCTTTACCAGAAGATAGAAAACTTACCGACATCAAAGGTTGCCTCTGCGGCATTGGGACTGGTAGAGTTGGCTGGAAATGTAGGCCTGGCCAAAAAGCTTGAAAGCCCGATATCAAAGGCCATGTGCGCTTATTGGAAAGTGTTATTTGAGTATTACAAATCAGGAAAAAACGGCGGCTGGAGAAAAATATGGAGCGTGGAGGTAAGGGAAAGATTTTACCTCAAGGATGAGACAGGAAAAATGCTCATAGACCCTGCAAAGGCTGAAATTGAGATACCCTGTGACAAGAAATACCAGGGGCATCTGACTGATAAGGGATTTTTCGGGCTGGTATCACAGGATAGGATAGAGGAAGCAGTGCTAAGGTACATCGAAGAAAACAAGGACAGTGTTGGAAAGATTATCGAAAGGCACAAAAACCGTGAGATAAGGGTGTCTGAACACTATCTGCAAGAAAGCGATCAGCTATACGTTCTGGGAACTGCTGAAACAGATTTCCCAGCAGGCGCAGAAGGCAATGGGCTCATAGTAAGGAAAAGCCAATCAGATAGCGTGATGTACATAAGCGACAGCAAAGAAAGCAATATAGTATTAAAGATGAAAATAATATCGATTTTGCAGGTTGTCGGAGGAGCAATTATGTTAATAGCAGCAGTCGTGATAAGCATTATATTACTTACAGGCACATTAAAACTATAGAGGAGATTCAGAATGGCCATACCTTGGTTGACTTTAGGCATTGTTTGTTTTGGCTTTGGAGGCCTGGTATTTACAGGCATAGGGCTGTTCTACATTGGTTCGATATATAACGGCCTGATAGGGCTGCGCAACAATACGGACAAAGCATGGGCAAACATTGACGTCCTGCTGAAACAGAGATACGACCTCATACCGAACCTTGTCAGGACGGTGAAGGAATATACAAAATACGAAAAGGGAGTTTTGGTAGAGATAACCAAGTTAAGGTCTGCTACAATCAATGGAAGCCCGACTGAAAGGGCCGGGGCGAGCAATAGGATTACAGAAGCCCTGAAAAGCATTTTTGCTGTTGCCGAGGATTACCTGAAACTCAGGGCAAGCGAGAATTTTTTAGAGCTGCAGAAACAGCTTTCGGCAATAGAAAACCAGATTACCGACAGGCGCGAGTTTTACAATAATTCGGTGCTATTATACAATACGCGTATACACGCTATACCAGACACCGTGCTTGCAATGGTGCTGAGCATGAAGAAAAGAGAATATTTTAAGGCCACATCTGACGAAAAGAAGGAAGTCGAAATAGAGGTATAGACAGCAAGCTATAGCCAACCGAGAAATTAATGCGACTCTGCAACAGCCCGGCTGCAGGCCTCATTGCATATTAATTTGTGATAGGCTCAAAGAACCCTTTGCAGCAAGCTTTTTAATATTCCCAGAAAATATCTATTCATGGCATTTAACTTTAGCAAGGCAATATTACTATTTACCATAAGCTTAGCGCTGGTTTTCGCAGTCCCATTACAAATGCTCAAGCCAACCAGCATGCAGATAGCAGGCGGTGAAAGCATAAACCTGGGCACAATCGGTCCAGGGCAAACCGTCACGCTCGAATTAAATCCAAAAGTGACTGAAGGCGGAGTAAACGGCATAGGCGGCAGGTACGATATTGCTTGGGCTGAAAGTATGCCAGAAGGCTGGAAAAGTGCCGACAGCAAGCTTTATGGCGAGCCGCTCCAGGTGAGCATTACTGCAGCCCAGGATGCTGAAGAAGGCGATTACAGGGCGATGATAGTAGTAGGCGATGAAGATGACGGCGAACGGCTAGGGAACATAAGCTTTGCAGTAAAGGTAACCGTAGACAGGGATATTATGGAGAGTAAAGTAACCCCGACAAGCATAAGCACAGGCCCGTCACAGCCAGCCAGGTATTACATAACAATAGAGAACAAGGGCACGGCCAGCGACGTATTTGAGATAAGCACCAAGGGCGTTGAGCGGTGGAAGTTCAAGAAGTTCGTTTACATGCCCGCAAAAAGCTCTAAGACGGTATTTTACGAGATTGCAGAGGATGAAGAGGAATTCTACAGCCCTGTGATACAGGTTGTTTCAACTTCAAGCAGCATAATAAGGAACGAACATCCTGTTGAGTTCAGGGTAACTTCCGACTTAGCCACTGATTTCAAGGCAACCAACAACGGCATAATGCTATTCCCTATTTTTGAAAGCGCAATATATTCATTTGCTGGATTAATAAGCAATTTTCTTGGATAAACAATAAGAGATTAGTAGGTAATCAGGATGAGTGAAAAAGCATTAGCATACATAATCGAGCAGCTAAAATCAGGAAGAACTGATTTGCATGCATTGAAATCAGAAGCCTGCAAAAAATTTGCGCTCAAAACAGTGCCACGAAACTCCGAGATACTTGAAAGCATGAACGTGGAGGACAGGCACACGTTTACGCAGTTGTTGAAAAAGCGCCCCATGCGGACAATGTCAGGAGTGACGCCCATAGCAGTAATGATTAAGCCCCAGGGCTCCTGCAAATGGGGATGTATTTACTGCCCATTCACAGGCAAGGCTGCCAAAAGTTACACTGGCGAGGAGCCGGCAGCGCTTAGGGCAAGGGACAACGATTTCGACTCTTACAGGCAAGCAACTTCACGGCTCAGGCAATTCGAAAGCTGCGGCCACCCGACAGACAAGTGCGAAGTCATAGTAATGGGAGGCACATTCCTTGCAATGGACGAGGAATATAAATATGGATTTGTGAAGGGCATATATGACGCTTTGAATGGCAAAAAAAGCAAAACTCTCGAAGAAGCAAAAAAAATCAACGAAACGGCTGGGCACAGGGTTGTTGGCTTGACAGTAGAAACAAGGCCAGACATATGCACCCAATACATAGACGAAATGCTTGAATACGGAACTACCAAGGTAGAGATAGGGGTCCAGAATCCCGATGACAAGATATATGCTATTACTAACAGAGGGCATACAAAGAAACATGTGGTTGAATCAACGCGTTCACTGAAAAACGCTGCATTCAAGGTGCTGTACCATATTATGCCCGGGCTTCCTGGCTCCAGTCCGAAAAAGGACATAAAAATGGCCAAGACCCTGTTTGATGATGAAAAATACAAGCCAGACATGCTCAAGATATATCCTACACTCGTCATTCCTGGAACTGCACTGTATGAGATGACAAAAAAAGGCGAATATGAACCGTACAGCAGCGAACAGGCTGCAGAGGTCATTTCGGAATTTTACAGATACATACCAAAGTATGTCAGGGTAATGCGTATCCAACGCGACATACCTGCAACAAAGATACACGAGGGAGTAAAGAAAAGCAACCTTAGGGAAATGGTTGAGGACGCGCTAAGAAAAAAGAAAATCAATGTGCAGGAAATAAGATACAGGGAAATCGGATTTTCAAAGGACGAAGGAGAATTACAACTTAAGAGGCTCGACTACGAGGCCAGCAAAGGCAAGGAAATATTCCTTTCATTCGAGAACGAAACTGCAATAGCAGCATTCACGAGACTCAGGATAAGCGATGCAGTCGGCAGCGGCATTAAGCAGGATTATGGGATGATAAGGGAATTGCACGTTTACGGCCAGCAGGCGAAACTCAGGCAAGGAGGCAAAGTACAGCATAAAGGCCTGGGCTCTGCGCTTTTGGCAGAGGCTGAGAAGATAGCAAAGGAGGAATTCGACAGGAAAGGTATGGCAGTGATAAGCGGCGTCGGCGTCAGGGAATACTATTATGGCAAGGGCTACAGGCTTAGCGGCAATTATGTTGAGAAGACATTATGATATAGAAGATGCAATAAAATTTCATGAAAGAAAGTGCGTCTCCTCTTCCTGGAAAGTTTTTAGCAATTCATCGCGTTTATCTATCAGGCCCAAATAGCTTGTTTGTACAGACTGGAAATCGGCTTCTTCCTCAGGAGAAAACTGCCTTACGTGCCTTTGTGCAGTATAGGATTGCATCTTCTGCGAAACTCCCTTTAGCATTTTCATCATTTCCGAAAGCCGTGCCATCTGCGAATTGGTAAGCCAAAGCTCCTTGCCCTGATATCTGATATGGACCTGGTCAGACAGGCCGGAATCGGAATGCACGAGCATGCTGCCATCTAGAGCAGCCTTGATGCCGAGCCGCTGCAGGAACCGCACCATCCACAATGTATCCTCCCGGGGAAAGCAGGAAACATCGATAGGTTCCCTTACAACCCCCATGCGCACCAGCCCGATAAGCTGTGCCGAATCATCATACCCTAGCTTCTGGAATATCAGATTTAGCTTGAAAAGAGCATCGAGATTTTGCTTGGACGTGTCAAATATCTCAAGAACCGGGCTAAAGCTAGCTGTATTGTTAATGGCAACTACAGTCAGATTACCTTCAGATGACAGGTCCTCACCAACAACAGATGATAGCTTGGTTTTCATCTCTTCAATATCCTTTTCCCTCAACAGCACAGGCTTGAAGCCCTGCCTGCTGAACTCGCATTCCTGGGCAAGTATTTTCCTGTCGATATCTTCCATGGCGTCTTTTATTGTGGCGCGTGCCACATCATCAGTAGACGCGTGATATTCGAACAGCTTTTGCTCCCGAGATTTTCTTGTTTCCAGATAATTTCGCAATATGTCCAAGGTTATTTCTTTCTTATCCATAATATCACCGTAGTTGAAAGCAGAGCAGGCAAGATGAATGAAGGAAGGCAAATAGAGGATTTTGAATCGTTTTCCGCATTGGTTGATAACGTTCTGTTGGCAAGCTTCACAAAATCATCAAAGGACATCCAGGACTGAAAAGCAGGAATTGTTTGAGGCGTATTTTCTAAGACCCAGGAGATTTCAGTAGACACTTCATCAAGTGCTGCTGAATAAGCCAGAAGCCGATAGGCAGACAGCTTATCTTATGAATCGCCATCAAGCGAATAGAAAATACCCTGTGACCTATAGATTCTGCCCCACAGGGAGGTTGTATTAGCTGATGAGAGATTTGAAATTTTAAGGTCTATTACCTCAGGCTCCAAAATTGAAAGAGAATCGTCGGATTCTTTCATGCTTATGACAAATGTTGAGTCGTAAATTGAAGCTACGTACTTGCCGTCATCGAAAAGTATGTGTGCGGTCACCAGGTGCTCGAGGATATCTGGTGAGCTGGAGTTTATCGAATCAGCAAGGCGAAGCTTTTGCAAAGCCAGATCATACAGTGTCGATTCGTAAATCTGCGTACCGCTTGAAGAAGCAGCTGAAGAGAGCCCTGAAGAAACCAAACACCAGGCATCGGCATATTTCAGCTGGTTGTAGGCGAAATATTTTTCCTCGATCAGGTAATCTGGTGAAAGCTCGGTGGAAGAGACACGATAGAAAGCCCAGGTTTTTCTCAAGTCCGCACCTGCAAGCCATTCGAAGTTTTCAGTGGTTTTTTGCCGGTCTGGAAGTGCATCCAGACAACTGGAAATGTTGGCCTTAATCTCTTCAAGGTCAAGTTCGGCCATATGGCCAGCGTTCAATATGGTTGACGCATCGATATAGTCAAGAAATGCTTCGTTAGCACCGGTAAAGTAGTATCCTTTCATAAGCAAAAGCCGCTCTCGAGCTACGCCGTTTTCGAAATGAGTTTTGAATGCAATTGCGTCAGCATTTGTTTCAGGGAGCATTGAAACAACTACGGAAACCCGCCCTATAAGGTCAGAAGCCAACGAGCGCAGTTCGTCAGGTAGTTCCCCATCATATGAAGCGATCTGCAATTCAGAATATTGTTCGGCAGAAACAGACTTATCTTCAGGCAGGACACCGTTAATAACAAAGTTAATTGCCTCGTTTACTGTGCCTATTTCTACTATGGCTATGTCATATGCATCCAGCAAGGGGCTGATAAGCACCCGGTCATGTATTGAGGCATACGGCATGACGAAATACGTGGCGCCTTTTTTTGCAGAGCCGAGTATTTTTTCATAAATTCCGCCAACAGGGTCTGCGCTGCCGCCATCGCCTATTGCACCGGTGACTATTGCATCATGATTAATATCCTTTCCCGTAACCGCAGAATAAACAAGCACTGCAACCGCTACGCCAGCGCTTGGACCTTCGACATAATCAGTTATCCCCTTGCCTGCGATGGTTATGATGATATCGCATTCTTTGATTTCTTTTTCTGTTTTCAAAAACCCGTAGTAGACAGCATTCTCTATAGATACCTGGGTAGAGACGGCACTGTGGGGTGTTGAAGAAAGATAAATGTTGCCTGGG
>CAZBWC010000054.1:0-515 GCA_964495395.1 Microcaldota archaeon | reverse complement strand
CCCCTTGTCCAACAACTGCGGGAACAGAAATGTATGCGGAGCCTGAGCAAGCGTATATGTAGCTGGATATTGCAAGCAGCATTACTAGGAGTGCTTGAAGGCGCATGGATGAATTTTATCAACAACATTTATTAAATTATATAAGGATTAAGCTTTGGGGGAAACGTTGGAAAAATTGGCTGTTCTTAGAGATATTGTTAAAAGCCTCGGCAATGCGGTGGTTGCGTACTCTGGCGGGGTCGACAGCAGCCTGGTGCTTAAGGTTTGCCAGGACGAGCTCGGCGACCAGGCATTGGCAGTAACTGCGGCATCGCCTTCATATCCAAAAAGGGAGCTTGAGGCTGCAGAGAAAATAGCGAAGCATATAGGCGCCAGGCACATGGTAGTATACGGAAAGGAAATAAATGATGAAAAATACCGCAGCAATAATTCACAGAGATGCTATTTCTGCAAGAGCAACCTTTACAAGCAACTAACCGAGCTGGCAAAAGAAAAGGGCTTTACAAAAAATAGTT
>CAZBWC010000053.1:0-7589 GCA_964495395.1 Microcaldota archaeon | reverse complement strand
CGGTCAGCAGCTGCAAATTTGTCAAATGGCCAACGCGGAATTTTAGTGACAACGTAGTCAAGCGCAGGCTCGAATGCGGCGCTGGTTCCTGTGATCATGTTTTTCACTTCATAAAGCTTCATGCCTAACGAAACTTTTGCAGCAACACGAGCAATCGGATATCCGGTTGCCTTTGAAGCCAATGCCGAAGAGCGCGAAAGCCGCGGGTTTACCTCGATTATTGCATACTGGCCTGTTTTCTGGTTAAAGGCAAACTGCACATTGCAGCCGCCCACTATGCCTATTTTATTCACTATGCGAAGTGCAGCATCCCTGAGCAGCTGATGATCTAGGTCGCTCAAGGTTTGAGAGGGGGCAACAACTATGCTTTCACCAGTATGGACACCCATAGGGTCGAAATTTTCCATGTTGCATATGATTATGCTGTTGCCATATGAATCGCGCACTACTTCATACTCAAACTCGCCCCAGCCTAGCACGCTTTTTTCTACAAGCGCCTCGTGAGTGGCGCTCAGCCTTATAGCAGAAGATAAAATCTGGTTAAGTTCTTCGGGATTATGTGCAATGCCGCCGCCTGTCCCCCCAAGTGTATAAGAGGGGCGTATGACAAGAGGATAGCCTGTTTCGTCTGCAAATTTTCTCCCTGCTTCAATATTTGACACCACTTTGCCAGGCAGGGTAGGAACGTTTATGTCCTTCATGGCACGGAGAAAGCTTTCCCTGTTTTCAGCCATGTCTATAGCTTCGCCTTGAGTTCCGAGAAACTTTATGTTGTATTTTTTCAGCAGACCGCTCCTGAAAAGCTCCATCGAAAGGTTCAGGGCAGTCTGTCCGCCAACGGTTGCAAGAAGCCCCTCAGGCCGCTGCTCCTCTATGACTTTTTCCAGAATGTTAAGGGTAAGCGGCTCGATGTATATGAAATCAGCTATATCAGTATCAGTCTGGATGGTCGCGGGATTCGAGTTTAATAGCACTACCTTTATGCCCTCTTCCCTTAGGGACTTGCAGGCCTGCGTACCGGAATAATCAAATTCCTGCCGTCATAAGCTTGTCAGGACGGTTTCAGCTGATTGTCCGATAACTATAGGCCCGCTGCCTATTACCAATACTTTTTTCATTTTGTCCAGTCAAACCACTTCGCAAAATTTACTATTTCATATTTTTTACTCACAATTTTAGGAGCATCTTAAGCAAAGCCTTTTGCACATACACCCTGTTCTTGGTCTGTTCCCACACTATTGAATTTTTGCCATCAATTACAGCGTCAGATATCTCCAAGCCCCTGAATGCAGGTAAGGGATGCATTACCAGCACATCTGAAGGCGCTTTTTTTAGCATTGCCTCATCAACCAGATAGGGCAGGAAGGCTTTCATGTGTGTCGGAGATTCCTGCTCAGGCACTTCCCGTACCCAGCCAGAGGCATAAATAATGTCGGCGTCTTTTAAGCATCCCGTATCGCTAGTAAGCGTTACCTTAGTATTCTTTTCAGCAGCAGCAAGGTAATTTTTAAGCGGCCCGTATCCCTTAGGTGAGAGGACGGTAATGGACATTCCGAACATGCTGGCAGCAACTAACAGTGAGTTGGCAACATTGTATGACGGGTCGCCCACCAGTACCATGTGGGAACCGTGCTTGAGTTTTTGCCTTGATTTCATAGTGTATAAGTCGCCCAGTGCCTGGCAGGGATGCTCAAGAGGTGTGCCTGCATTTATAACCGGAACAGTGCTGTTTTTTGCAAGCTCCTGCATTATCGAGTGATCACTGAGGCGGGCAATTATTGCAGCAGCATACTGGCTCAGTGCACGTGAAGTGTCGCCTATTTGCTCACCGCGTATCATCTGGGTGAAAACATAGTTCAGGTGCGCTGAAGTCATGCCAAGCTGTGCCAGTGTAACATCAAATGAAACCAGCGTACGCGTGGAAGGCATGTTAAACAGCAATGCAGCTGTCATGCCCCTCGGAGGATCTGTTTTATCCTTCATGCCTTCTGCAAGATCTAGTACAGTTTCCACGTCTTTTTTTTCAGTATCCAATATTGAAATAAAGTTTTTCATCCCTCATTCACCTCAGTGTATTGATAAAAGCATCGAAAAGGTATTTTGAATCATGCGGGCCAGGAGAAGACTCCGGATGGAACTGCACCGAAAAAACTGGCTTGTCCTTATGCCGCATGCCTTCGATTGTTGAATCATTGACATTTACATGCGTAACCTCAAAATCCTTTGGTACAGAATCTGGTGCAACTGCATAACCGTGGTTTTGCGTCGTTATGGTTATGCGGTCACGAACTTTGTCAAGAACAGGATGGTTGGAACCGTGATGCCCGAATTTGAGCTTGAATGTGTTCCCACCAGCAGCATGCGCTAAGAGCTGGTGGCCCAGGCAGATACCGAAGAGCGGATAATTATGCTTTAGCAGCGCCCTGATGGTTTTGTGGGCATCAGTAAGTACGGCGGGGTCGCCAGGGCCGTTTGAAAGAACTATGCCGCTGGGCTCATGCTCAGCGATGTCATCAAATGTTGCAAATGACGGCACAACTACAACACGCAGGCCACGTGCTACAAGATCGCGCACGATGCCCATTTTTGCACCATAATCAACAAGAACAACTGTTTTGACTTTGCCACTTGAGCCGCCTTTGCCATCACCGCCAAAAATTTCTGCCTGCTTACGAGTAACCTGCCGAACAAAATCCACCTGGCCATAATCAAACGACGCCAGTTCGCTGAATGCGGCTTTCAAGTCAACAGAATCGTCATAGGTAAGAAGCATTGCAGGCATTACGCCCTCGTAACGTATCTTCCTTACTAGATAACGTATGTCAAAGCCTTCCATCCCAGGCACTCCTTGTTGAGCAAGAAAATTATGAACGGCCGAAGTGTTATCGCGGTGATCTGGATGAGTGCATGCTTCCTTCACGCCAAAGCCAGCCAGATGTATTTTGTCGCTTTCTGATTCCAGCTCATTTATCCCGTAATTGCCTATGAGCGGATAGGTCATGAGAAGTATCTGTCCTGCATAACTAGGGTCAGTAAGTGCTTCCTGATAGCCAGTCATAGAAGTGTTGAAAATAAGTTCGCCTAGCCGCGATGCCCGGGCACCAAAACCACGGCCATAAAAAATTGTCTGATCCTTCAATAGTAATACCGCTTTCACTCGTAACCCAAAAATGAAATTCTCACTACAAATTTAAAAACATGACGCTTGTTCTTGCATGTTGGATAAAGCCACGCAGGTACCAAATAGACGACTAGAGAAAATAAATCGAGAAATAAAGAACCTATATATACTTTTTGCTATAAATGAATTATGATAACATACCTAGGGTGACGCAGTGGAACAAAACTTGGTTTCTAATTTAGCTGAAGACAAAGAAGTTGCGACTAAAGGCACGGGATACAAATTGGTTGAAAATGCAATGCCCAAGACTCAGGACGACGAAGATATTGCAAAATTTTTACAGGAAACAGAGCAGAAAATCTACGTTGTAGGCACAGGCGGCAGCGGAACCAATACATTGGACAGACTATTCCAGATGAAAACTGAAGGCGTACAACTTATAGGCATGAACACTGACGCAAAGCACCTTCTCAGGATAAAGGCTCATAAAAAGCTCATAATAGGCAAAAAAATAAGCGGCGGAAAGGGTGCAGGAAGCAACCCAAAAATAGGCGAGGAATCAGCAAGAGAATCAGTAGAAGAGATAAAACAAGCCATGGCTGGAGCTTCACTTGTTTTCATAACCTGCGGAATGGGCGGTGGAACAGGAACCGGCAGTGCCGCAGTGATAGCAGAGCAGGCCAAAAACATGGGCGCGCTTACGGTAGCAGTAGTCACATTGCCATTCTCATCAGAAGGTAAAATCCGAATGGAAAACGCCCTCGAGGGGCTCGAAAAACTGAAAAAGAACACTGACACGCTTATAGTGATAAAGAATGACAGGCTGCTTTCGCTAGTGCCTGATTTGCCTCTGAACACCGCATTTAAAGTTTGCGACGAGGTACTTGCAGGCTCGGTAAAGGGCATAGCGGAACTGGTTACAAAATCAGGACTTGTTAATGTTGATTTCGCAGACCTAAGAACGATATTGAGCAATGGCGGATTTGCAGTAATCGGATTGGGTGAAGCTTCGCTCGACAGCAAACCAGAGGACAGGGCACGCGTTGCAGTCGAAACAGCATTGAACTCGCCCCTTCTTGATGCAGACGTAAGCTCGAGCACGAGGGCATTGATAAACGTCGTTGGCGGCGAGGATATGACGCTCAAGGAAGCAGAGTATTTAGTTGCCGAAACTTCGAAGCGAATAAATCCGCACGCGCACATAATATGGGGCGCGAGAATAGAGGACAACATGAAAAAATCCTCGATGCGCGTTCTCGTGGTCCTCGCAGGAGTCAAAATACCGAAGCCGGATTACGAAAAAACTCCTGAAGAACTCGAAAATCTCGACTTGGAGCTTATAGGCTGAAAGAATATGAAATAAGATATACGTGATATTATGGACATAAAAGACTTGATAATCAGGTGCTGGAGGCTGTTAAAGATCTCCAGAAAGCCGACTAATGATGAATTCCAGACAGTGGCAAGGGTAACAGGGCTTGGCATAGTATTAATAGGCCTTATGGGAATGGTATTAACGCTTATTTCGACTATAGGTTGATTTGAATGATATTTACAGTACGAGTAACTTCAGGACAGGAAAAGATAACTGCTAACATACTTGCAAAGAAGGCAAGGGCTGAGCACCTTTCAGTATTCTCAGTGTTTAACCCTGAGAACGTAAGGGGCTATTTGTTCGTTGAAGCACTGGATGAAAATACTGTAGTAAAGCTCGTCCAGAGAGTCAAACACGTAAAGGGACTGCTTAAAAGGCCTATAGAGGTCAAGGAAATAGAGCAGATGCTCGTTGCTGAGAAACAGCAGGCACTCGTAATAGAAAAGGGCGACGCAGTTGAAATGAGCTCAGGCCCGTTCAAAGGCGAAAGGGCCAAGGTAATCAAGATAGATGAAGCAAAGGACGAGATTACCGTGGAGCTTATGGAAGTCGCAGTGCCGATACCGGTAACGGTCAAGAGCAAAATGGTTAAGCTGTTCCAGAAAGCAGGCGAATTGGAAGGGGCTTAACCCCTTTTGTTCATTTTCTTTTTATCATAGCGGAGAGCGGTAGCCGTGTGTAGAAGCCAGAATATTGGATCATAGAGCCAGACAAAGTAATTGTGAAACAGAAAAGAAATCCAGTCCCGGCTGGCGCGGAGACGGTAGCCGTCGAGGTTCTGCGCCCACAGACCTTAACAGAGACGATGAATGGATACAGACTGTATACCTCACCTAAGAAAAATAAGATATTGGGTCTTTTACCCCTTTAAGGGCTAATTAGAGTGTGCTTATTGGAGGCCAACTCGCATTATAGAAGAAACAGGCCTTTTTCCCGTCCAGGTGCAGGGGATTAATAATAGAGGAATTTATGCCAAGAATAAGCATGACAGAGATTTGGCGCTAGACTTTAATTCAGATCATCTTATGAGGATTATTGGAGATTGGGAATTTCCTAGAGCAACTCCTAAATAAAAAGCTAAAAAGAGAAAAAGAAAGAGAAAAATAAAAAAGAAAAAATTTACTTCTTGGCTACCAAGAAGTAGTACACCAGTGCGCCTATGACAACCACTGCTGCCACAACACCCAATACAGGTGTGAGGTCAGGTGCACTAACCTTTGGAGGTGTAGTCGGCTGAGTTGGTGCTGCTGGCTCTTCTGGAGTTGCTGCAGGAGCTTCAGGCTCTGCTGCTGGCTCTTCTGGAGTTACTGCAGGAGCTTCAGGTGTTTCTCCGGCAGATGGCTCTTCGGCTGCAGGCTGTTCAGCTGCAGGAGCTTCAGACTCTGCTGCTGGCTCTTCTGGAGCTACAACTGGTTCTTCAACCGCAACTTCAGGTGTTTCTTCAACTGCACATGAAGTGAGGCTAAAGGAAATACTTGTTGCCTTTACATAGCCTGATTTCTTGTCAGAGTTGACAACTTTGTAGCTGCCTGACTGAGTAACAGTGAAAACTACTTCACCATCGCTGTCAGTGGTCATCTCTTGCGAGGTGACACCATTGTATAATAACCTTAGGTCAACTCCAGATACACCATCGCCGCTTGAAGTTGCACTTACGACTAATTCACCTTCAGGACATACCAGGTCATCGTGTGTTAAGACCAAGGAGCTGTCTGAGGTTGTTTCGGTATCAGCCGTAGAGCTTGTAAGGCTTGAGAAGCCTACTGCTGCAAAGGTGCCAAATGTTGAGATTGCACCAAATCTTATAGTGTTATCTGAGTCAGCCAGTGTCGATGAGTCAAAGGCTTGCCAACCGCTGCCAGAAACAAACCTTGCTAGATCAATGTTGCTTTCAAGCATGCCTGTTGCAAGCAAGGAAGGCGTATATTGAACAAGCAACTGCTGTAGGCTTGCTCCGCCGACATCAGTAACTAGCAATAAGTTAGATACTGCCTGGCAAGCTTGTCCGAGGTCAAAGCAGTCTGTCTGGCTAATGCCCTGGGCCGTTGTGTTGCTCACCGTGAAAGTGAGGTTTCTTGCTTGATCAAATGAGAAACTTACTTCAGGTGTAACCATCAGGTTGTAGGTAGTGCCTGACAATGCAGTCACGTTACTGTTGGTTGACGAGTTTAACACAGTGCTTCCTGAAGGAAGAGCCTGTGCATAGTTTGTACTGTTAAAGGTTGCGTTGCTGTTTGTAAAGAAATACTGAGCAACACTGTTGTTTGATGCGTTGACTGAGGTCAATACGACACCAGTTGAACCGGTGAAATAGAAACCATAGCTGTTATTCTTGGAGTTTACGCTTGTTATCGCCAGCGTGCTAGCATTTGAATAAACACCATAGCTAGCAGTTGCATCTTGTAGAGTAAAGTTACTTATGTTGACACCGCTTGCAGATATGTTGAATACTGGTAATGATTCATTGGCTCTTATCAGAACTCCTGATTCGTTACCATATATGTTAAGAGCTTTGTTTATAGTCACGGTTTCAGACAATACACCTGCTGATATTGTACCGTTGGCACATACGTATATAGTATCACCAGCAGAAGCGTTGATAATGGCGCTGTCCAAGCTAGTGTGGTTTTGTTCAGCAGCTGCAATACAACCAGCTAGGTTTGAACCTACACCAGAGCCGTTCACTGCAAATATAGCAGCAAAGCTAAACCCAGAAAAAAGCAAAATCAATCCAAATACTAAAGTTAATGTTTTCATGTTAGAAGATACAAAAAAAATATTTATAAAGCTTTGTATACCGGGAACCTGTCGCACAATTCAGCAACTTCACGTCGTATAGAGTCCTTTATTTGAGTGTCATCATGGTGGTTTATGACTTTTAGAATCATCGAGGCAACTGACTTCATTTCACCCTCTTTCATGCCCCTCATCGTAAGTGCTGGAGAACCTATCTTTATGCCGCTTGTCATGAATGGGTTCGCTTGTCAAATGTTGATCCTGAAATTCCGAAGGAATGCTGGTAACTGGTGATTGGAAATCGTTGAGGGACGGAGTCTCACGCATAAAGCCTGCACATTACAGAAAAATAAATCA
>CAZBWC010000052.1:6476-7636 GCA_964495395.1 Microcaldota archaeon | reverse complement strand
AAAATGCACATATCCTTCAGAATCAAATACGTGAACCTCTATCTGTTCAATATCAGTATAATTCTTTTTCGAAACAACCGCAAACAGGCTCCCTGGCTGAAATTCCATATGGCTATCGTAAAATACTAGTCTGGGGTTTATGTTATTTATAATCCAAAAAGGAAAATAGCTATTGGCTTTATACATAATGTGTGGGTACTTGCCTCTCCATAATAGTTTAGATGCTCTGAGGGGGACATCCATATTTCCATTTTTCCACATAGCCTCTTTTGCGGATTTTTTATGTTGTCTGATTATATTGATACTAATAACTGCCACAACCAGCAATACGATGATAAATGAAATGATTATTAGCAACAAGAAGCCCCAATAAAATAGCATTCCTAATGTGTCATATATGCCTGCCATAAGTACATAGCTTTTGCAAGCCTTTAAAATCTGCTTTTCTTTTGAACCACTAGGTTAGCATGGGTAATCTACAATCAGGAATCAAATCCTCAGCAGCTCACAATATTCCTCAAACCGTTTATCAACTTCTGTCTTTGTTGCCCTGGCCAGTTTGTCGACTGAAAACTCCTCAACTGCCAGAGAGCCCATTACGTTTGCATAGGCCATTGCTGTTTTCAGTTGCTGTAACTTCGGTACTGTGGCATTTTGTTTTGCCAGCGAGCCAAGCAGGCCACCTGCAAATGCGTCTCCGGCGCCAGTCGGGTCAACAATGACTTCGAGCGGCAATGCAGGGAACGGCATTATCTTTCCATCATAGAACAATATGCTTCCATGCTCCCCTTTTTTCAGGACTACTATTTTAGGCCCAAGCGCATGTATCATCCTGCCGCATTTAATCAGGTTTGCTTCCTTTGTTATCATTCTTGCCTCTGCATCGTTAAGCACCACACCGTCAACTAGTGCCATTGTTTCTATGAGGTCGTCAAAATCGTTTTTTACATGATATTCGATAGTGTCCATGAATACCAGCTTTTTGTTTTTTGCCTGTTTAAGCACACTGAGCTGCTCTTTTGGAGGCATTGTCGCGAGAAAGACAAATTCAGCCTTTTCTGCTTCTGCATCCAGCTTTGGCTTGAAGCCTACAAAAACGTTAAGTTCAGTCTTGTTTGCATGCCTGTGGTAGAGGTCAAAGGAGAACGTCGAATCAAAAT
>CAZBWC010000052.1:0-6466 GCA_964495395.1 Microcaldota archaeon | reverse complement strand
TCATCTGCTTTTTGCACTGACTGCATGTTTGCCTTTTTCGCTATCAGTTGCCAGTATTCTTCAGGAAAATCCCGGCCGACGATGCTGCACACCTGCACAGGGACAAAAAAGCTTGCTGCAAGCGAGAAGTAGCTTACCGAGCCGCCGAGTACGCGCTCAACGGTTTTGAACGGAGTGCGGGTGGTGTCCAATGCCATTGAGCCTGCGCATAAAATGGAATTTGCAGAATCCATAATTGGGCTTATTCGAGGTTACGTTTAAAATACGTTTTGAGAGGTAACCTGATAACTTGTTCTCTTGAATTATTGTATGATCAAGATTCCTGAAACCTCTTGTATTTTTCTGAATAGTCGTTCTGCTGGTTCAACA
Source organism: Microcaldota archaeon (assembly GCA_964495395.1). Taxonomy (GTDB): domain Archaea; phylum Micrarchaeota; class Micrarchaeia; order Anstonellales; family Bilamarchaeaceae; genus DATDYG01. The sequence continues at coordinate 6,097 of CAZBWC010000052.1, read as the reverse complement.
CTAACATTTCTCTGCAAGACCATCCTGCTCATCAGCGCATTAACTATCTCAGTAGCCGAATGTCTTGGTTTATATTTTGGTTCAGCAACTTCGTCTGGCTTAACTTCAATCAATGTTCCGCGTGCGAGCAATGATCCAATTAAGCTAAGGCCACTGGCTCCTGGCCCACGCACTAACTCTTTTGTGTCTAATTCGAATTCCCTTAAATATCTGCAAACCAATTCAAAATCTTCCATTTCTTTGCCTATAATGTGTTGTAAATAACTTTTTGCAGTGGAAATTCCAAGACTCTTTCTTGCGTCTTGTAGTACTAGGCAAATTCCTTCTAATTGTGCCTTTCTTTCATTTGGCGGCACCCATTGTAACCCATCAACGTCTATTATTGAAGTTGTTCCCCTGTGTTTACCCTCAGTTACTGCTAGAAATTGAAAATCGTCAGGAAGTTTAATACCTGCGTCTACCATTATAGTTAATTTTCTCTTTAAATCTTGAAATGTTTGCTCTGTTATGGCAGCCAGCATGTGCTCCTTTTCGCCATACATCTCATCAATATGCCCTCCGGCTATTCTTTCCATTCCAATTGCATGATGTGAATCTATAGTGGCAATACCATAAAACGCTGGCCCAACTCCTAATAGCGAAATAATTTCTACCCATTCTGTTGAAACTACCAAATCGCTTAAAGGAACCTCTTTACCACGAAATCCGGGCGGATCATAAACCTTAAACGCTACTTCTTTTTCGGTTCTATCTATCTCCATTTTGGCAGCATATACATAACCAACGCAAGTTCCGCTACTAATAATTTCGAGTTGTGCTCCTGATTCTGAGGGTGGTTTTAATCTTGGAAATTCATCATGAGCTGTTTTAATTTCTTGTTCAGTTCTGTTTCTAGTCATTCTACTCTTGAGTATGGCTAGGCGTTGTCGATTCATTATATCATTATCCGCACATTCTTTATAAATGTTGCTTTTTATGGGTTTTTATTGTATGCTGGTTTATTCAAAGTTACGTTTAAATACGTTTTAAGGAATGGATCGACATCTGTTGTAGTGCCCTATGCAGAATTATCTGCTGCATCTGATTAGTCTATCCAAATCTAGTTCTCTGTTTGATACAGTACAATAAAATCCGTGCGAATCGCATTCCTGATAAAATTCACATATGTTGCTGCTAGTTTCTGGATAATCAATTGCAAGAACGAGCTTCTTGTCATTCAATATCTTATCAAGATATTCTATCCCTATGGCAGATTCCTTTTTTTCATCATCATTGAACCAGGTGTCCTCCTTTCCAATACCGTCAATAATTTCCTGGTATTCTTTAAACTTGTAAAGTTCTTCGGCATTTTGAGGAACTATTAAGAACTGGCGGCCGGATTCGTATGCTTTTTTCCTGATCTTAGCTACAAATTCAATCATCTCTTTATCAGCATTTTCCTTTCCCTGTTCTTTAAAATCCTGATAAGCATCTACCTTATCCAGATAAATGCCATCATAACCTAGATCTGTGATTTCCTGAACTTCCACCAGAATTATATTTTGCCATTCCGGTTCCCAGTACATTGCCTCATAGTTGCCTTTCCATTCAGGATTTTCTTTTCCAATGAACTTCGGATTTCCTGTTTCCCATCCATCTTCCCAGTAATCCCGGTAATCCTCAGCTTCTCCAATGCTCAAATAGGATAAAACTATTTTTCCGCTTTTTTGTAATTCCCCTATCTCGTCTTTTGTTAACCTCGAGTCGTCCTTATCTACTATTAAAACCGAGACATCTAATTCCCTAAGTTCATCGAATGTCGCATCCTGAAGCTGGTAATGGAAGATTTTATTCTCTGGAGTCAGGCATCCAAAAATCAGGATAAACACAAAACAAGCAAGCAACTTCTTCATATCTTTAATTATCTAAAAAATCTTATATAGCTTCTTCTAATTAGTATATACACGAACCCCACTTGATCCAAGCAGCTTTGGGAGTATCCCGTCTAAGTGTGCCTTGCCTATGTTCAATACTGCTGCATCAAAATCAGTTTGCACAATATGCCTGGCTATACCCATATCGCGTATATCTATCAAAATATTGTCCATGTAATGTATCATTCTCAGAACCTTGCCTGCATCAGTTTCTCTTACTGCGTCCTCAATTCCTGCTTGCGTAATTCTCATTTCTGACGGGTCTGCATAAGGTAGCACTTCAGCTGCGCCTGCAAAAAATCCAGTCATTTCGACAACTTGCCTTACCGTAACCTCCTCGAGTTCTCTTTCAGTTGTTCTTTCAAGCAACATTTTTTCTAAGAATCGCCTTAGTTCTTCTGGAACTTTAGTTCTGGGATTTGCCCTGATAACCTCAACCATATGGTCCATTTCTCCCTCTTGCATGATGCCTAACTTAATTAATACTCCTTGTACGTGCAAACAATCCAGTCTATATCCTAATTCTTCAGCAACTATGTTTCTAATATTGTCATTCAAATCGACACCGATTAAATTCGCGAGTTCAGTATCTCGTTGTGCGTGTGCTGCCTTATAGGCATAGTACTGGATCAGAGCCATTGCAGAACTCATTTTTCCTACAAGATTGATTATTTCACTGGTTTCAATACCCGCTACCCTGTATTTTCCATCTGTTCTGTCTTCAACTGTTTCTCCGTGCATTAATCCTTCTAAAAATAGAACTACCCTTTCATATCCTCCACGGTCACGTAGTTCTTTGGCCATATTCCTGCTTGCTTCCTCCCTTCTATATCCTGAAAAATGTCTTTCCGGGTTTACATGGAGGACTTTGGCTGTGCTCATTATTTGATTACCCGCTCATTCTTTATAAATGTTGCTATTTGTGGCTTTTTATTGTATGGGTAACAGGGCGATGCAAGGATTAAAAACCTCTGAGCAGTCATTTAGTCATGTCTATTCTGATAAAGGACGCAACCATTGTCACGCAAAACAGCGAAAGGCAGATTATCGAGGGAAACATACTTATCGACGGTGACTGCATAAGGGCTGTTGGCAAAACAAAACCTGAAAAATCCGAGTTTATAATTGATGCAAAAGGCAAAATCGCCATTCCTGGCTTTGTCAACATGCACACTCACGTAGCAATGACTGGTTTGCGTGGCCTTGGTGAAGATTTGCCTTTGCAAAGGTGGCTTGAGGAAAAAATCTGGCCTCAGGAAGCAAAATTGACCAAAAAGGACATTTACGAGGCATCTATGCTGGGCATAAGGGAAATGCTGCTATCCGGCATCACAACATTCAATGACATGTACCTTAACCATTGTGATGAAATCGCAAAGGCCGCTGAAACTGCAGGCATACGGGCTTCTTTGTCTCGTACTGTTATCGGGCTTCCTGGCCGTACCGCGGAAAATGAGCTTTCCGAAGCAAAGGCATTTGCAAAGAAATGGAAAGGGCATAAGCTGGTTATGCCTCATATCGGAGCACATTCCATCTATGCTTGTGATGAAAGCCTGCTTCTCAAAGCAAAAGAGCTTGCAACAGGTGAAAAACTGAAATTCCACATTCATATCAGTGAAACCCGCAGGGAGATTTTTGACTGCCTTGACAAGACAAAGAAATATCCTATAGAATATCTGGATTCAATAGGTCTGTTGGATGAGCATGCCCTTCTGGCACATGCGAGCTGGGTAACTAAAAGGGAAATCGCGCTTGCAGGCAAGAAAAAGGCAACTATTATGAATTGTCCTATAAGCAATCTGAAGCTTGCCACTGGTGGCATCTGTCCTGTTCGCGAATATCATGCAGCTGGTACAAATGTCTGTATTGGTACTGATGGGCCTGTGAGTAATAATTCGCTCAACATGTTTGAAAGCATCAAACTGAGTTCGCTTTTGCAAAAGCACCATTACTGGAAAGCCGATGTGCTTCCGGCGCAGGCATTTCTGGATTTTGCCACTATAAACGGCGCCAGGGCATTAGGAATAAACGCTGGCAGTATCGAGGCAGGTAAACTGGCAGACATTGTGCTTCTTGATGCGCGGATGCCGAACATGCAGCCTTACAATGACCTTATCAGCAACCTGGTTTACTCGGCAGGCCCTCAGAATGTCACCGATGTTATCGTAGGCGGTAAGCAGGTTGTCGCAGGCCAATTGATACACACCAAGGTTTAAAATTCCTTTTACACATATATTAAGTTATAGCAACACATTTAGATGCATGCAAAACTACTTTCAAAGAGCGGGTTGCTCCTTCATTTCCGCAAACTGCACGTTCTTTTAGCCGTCATTTCCAAGAGTCCTATGGGCTGATCAGATCACTGCCTTTAATCGGGTTGCCCCCATTTGTTGGTGTCTTGGATCTTGAGATTGCATTAACCGCACTTAGGGTAAAGCCGTTTACTCTTGTTGATACATTTACTCCTATACTATTGAGAATAAAGCGTTTGGCCCATCTTGTTCAGAGTGCTGGCCTGGCTACGGTAAAAATAAACGAACATACGTGTATTTTTGATCCTGAATTGGTAGCCCCTATCATTTCTAAGGGGCTAAATAGATCTGTTGCACCTGAAGATACTGCCAAAGGCATAATCGAACTAATTCATCATGATCATTTTCCTCATACTCTTATGGGTTATCCGGAGCAATTTAGTCCAGGTACTCCATCATATCGATTTTCTGTTGAAAGCCGCGGTGTACTGTCTTGGCCGGTGCTATTCTATGCCGTTAATGAACTGGCCTGTGCAGTTTATGATCGCCAGATAGGCTTAGTATCCCTTGTACCATATGCTTCTGCTGCGGCATTGATTGAAGATATCCGAGCTACTCCTTCAAGAATATATACTAGAGCTACGCTGACCGACCTAACCGCCCATCAATTCAGGGGTGAAATTCACATATCTGATTTAAAGTTATTTCCAAACGCCACCGTAACAGTAACGCGTTCTGGCAATGTGGGTGGATGGGATCTGCAATTAGTTTCGACGCTCCAATGATGGGCCATCACTATATCTATTATAGCGCCCCAAATAAGTAATCTGGTGCACTATCTAGCAAACCAAAATTTATAGGTTTGCTATAGCTTGCTTTTAAACTTCAGTTTACCAAAAAGTATTTAAACCTTCGTCTTCCTTAAAATCTTACGAAACTTTAAAAGCTTTATTCTAAAAGATGTGGGGGTTTAGACATGATAAAAAAAGATTCTACGGCAACAAAAGATAGAGATACTACGCAACAGTCCTGTCCTGAGTGCCAGGGAAAGCGCATTGTGCGTGATTATGAAAAAGGCGAACTTCTTTGCGCCAGCTGTGGATTGATTATCTCTGAAAATATCCATGATTTAGGTCCAGAATGGCGTGCATTTGATGCAGAGCAAAAAGGCAAGCGCGCACGTGGTGGTGCTCCTATCAAGTTCATGAGGCCGAACAAGGGCCTTGTAACTGAAATTGACCAGTATAACAGGGATATCAGGGGCGGTAAGATATCGCCAAGAAAGCAGGCTCAGCTTTACAGAATGAGAAAATGGCACAAACGAGTCAGCATTGCTACTTCTATGGAAAGAAACCTTGTGATTGCACTTGCTGAACTTGATAGAGTGGCATCCTCACTTGGCCTTCCAGAAAACATCAAAGAGAGCGCTGCATTGCTTTACAGAAAGGCAGTCAAGGCCGAGCTTATAAGGGGCCGCCTTATAGAAAGCGTTGTTGCTGCTGTCATATATGCAATCTGCAGGATACAAGGGATCCCAAGGACTCTTGATGAGATTTCCAAAGCATCTGGCATAGAAAAGAAGGAAATCGGAAGGGCATACAGGTTCCTCAAGAGCGAGCTTGAAGTTAACGTGCCGCTCACTGATCCGACGCAGTATGTACCTAAGTTTGCAACGGCTCTGCGTTTGGGCCCTAAGGTACAGCAGGAGGCTTCAAAGCTCATTAAAAAATCCCTTCGCAAAGGCCTTATCTCCGGAAGAGGCCCTACTGGTGTGGCTGCTGCTGCGCTGTACATTGCAAGTGCAATGCATGGCGAGAAGCGCACCCAAAAGGAAGTTGCCGATGTCGCAGGCGTTACTGAAGTTACTATCAGGAACCGCTACAGGGAGCTTAAGAGGGAACTCGGGCTAAAGATAAATCTTTAGTTTCCATT
>CAZBWC010000051.1:6709-7905 GCA_964495395.1 Microcaldota archaeon | reverse complement strand
AGTAATCTTCCACCAATGCGCAACTTATCAGCGTCAGCGTTAGTCATGATTCCCTGAGGGGTTGAAACTATTAGCAGGCCGACTACAACTCCAGGGATGTATCGCTGCTCGATTTCAGCCCACTCATGCCTCTTTACAGGGAAACGGGGCTTGATGACACCGCAGTTGTTGATTCTTCCGTCCAGCTCAACATCCAGATAACCGCCACGGCCGTCTTCCACCACGTCGTATGATTTCAAATAGCCTTTTTCCTTAAGAAGCTTGAATACGTCCTGAATCAATTTGGTGGCCTTGACACGGCATTTCTCCTGCCCGACCATTTCATGGGTCTTCAAGGTATTCAACGCATCCGCAAGATGATCAATTGCCATATTTATCTCCCGTATTTTCTGAAGCCAAGGTACTCGCCGATTTCCCTGAAGCACCTTCTGCAAACACCAATATCATACTTTCTGATAAGACCGCGCGAATTGCCGCAGTTTTTGCACACGCGGGTGCCTTTGCCTTTATATTTGTCTTCTGGTGATAATCGCATGTCATTCCTCCAACAACTTGACATTAAGCTTCTCTTTTGCAAATGCACGTGCAGCGTCTTTTGTAATATAATGGCGCTTGCCAATCTTTGATTTCATCGTGCGTCGCATCTCGACCCTTTTGCCAGGCCTGACAAGAGTTACGCAAACGTCAAATCCGACCATGCCGATTTTCGGGTCGTACTTGGCGCCTGGGAAATCAATGTATTCCGGAACCCCAAATGAGAAGTTGCCGCGTGCATCGAATGAGCGTGAGGGTATGATTCGCTTTCTCGCGATAAGGGCTTTGTCAAGGAATTCAAGTGCCTTCGCGCCCCGCAGAGTGACTTTAGTACCTATTGGAAGGCCAGGCCTCAGCTTGAATACGGGCTCCCTTCGCTTGGCAGTTGTCTCGCAAGGAGTGGAATTGCTGAGCCTTCTCAGGAGCTCTTTGGCAAGGTCCAGCCTCTCGCCCGGGCTGCCTATCCCGATGTTGACCGTGACCTTGTCCACCCTTATTTCCTGCATTTTGTTCAACCCCCTGTTTTTTTGGATATAAAATTCTAAGTTTTTTTTGGATTATGTATTTTATCTGTGGCTTTCTTTTCAAAAGTTTTTCAGCTTCATTTACAAATTCATCTACATCTTCAGCCGTCACATTGGCAAGTGCAAATTGCTGAATAG
>CAZBWC010000051.1:1220-6699 GCA_964495395.1 Microcaldota archaeon | reverse complement strand
GGTTTTGATAGACTCAACTAAATACATCTGGGCTTCATTTAATCACATTTTGAAATCTTTGTTAACTACAAATAAATAATCAGCAATGGTGATGAATTCATGACCGCCTGCGCTTAGTTTTGCCTCAGCACGCTTGCTGCCCTTGCGCTCTATTATCTCTTCAACGGTTGCAATAACGCCTGCGCGCTTTCCTTCCCGGACAACGCACCTGACGCCCTTTGAAAGCTTAAGCACGCCTTTTATTTCGTGCTCTGGAATGCTTATCTGGACGCTGTCGCCTGGCTTGATGTTCTCTGCAGTCAGCAGCGTTTTGCCGTCGTGAAGCGTGATCCCGAATTTCTTTCCCGGAACTGTAAATTTTTTGACTACTTTTGCAAGCTTTGACGACTGCTGATCTGCCGGGATTTCATGCGGCATTATGCGCCCGTGTGAATCTACGAATAGCCTGTAGGTTTTGCCGGCTTTTGGAATAGAGATGATGTCCATGAAGCCAACTGGGAATTTCGGCTCTTTGCGAACTCTGCCATCAACCAGAACATTGCGTGCCGAAAGTATCTGCTCAGCCTCGCGCATGGTCTTGGCAAATCCAAGGACATCCCTTAGCAAAACTGCAAGTGAAACAGAACCTTTGAAATAGTGAGGACCGGCCATTGTACGCACTAACCAGGTATTGGACTTCTTCTCCCTGAGCGCTATTGAATGCGGAATTGCAATTCGCTTCAAATGTTTGGTTGCCCCTCTTTTAGCCATTCAGATAACACCTCATTCTTTTTGCCCCGTAATTGTTGATGCTAGCCCAGGCTCTGTTGCTGCCTTGACATCTTTTGAAACCTTAGGTGCCTTTACAGCAGCCGCAGGTTTTGAAACAACTCCCAATACTGCCTGCCTTTCCTTGGTAGGCTCCAGCTCCAGCAAGAGAAGGTTTGAAGGCTCGAACGCCATCAGGACTTCCTTTCCCCTCGAGGTTTTCTGGGTGATACCTTCTATATAGGCCTTTGATCTAACATAATTAACTTCAGCAACTTTACCCTGTCTGCCTTTTGCAAACCCGCGCATGACCTGCACGGTGTCGCCTTTGTGAAGCCTGAGCGAGCGCTTTTTCTGCTTGAGCTTCTGGCCGAGGGTTTTTGAAACATGTGACCTTACATAGGATGCACGAGTATGCAATTGTGAATAGTAGCGTTTCGTTCTTTCAGTATCAGGTTTCATCAGACAACACCCGTTGCAATTGCAGAAACTTTTGGGAATCTCTCAGTAATTTCCCTTGCCACGACGCCCTTGATTTCGGTTCCGACAGGCAGACCGTCATCAGTGATAAGGACTGCAGCATTGTCTTCAAACATCACTCTTGTGCCATTGGCCCTTCTGAATTCCTTCTTTTGCCTGACGATTAATGCTTTTACGACTTTCTTTATCATGTCCGGATTGCCTTTTATGACTGAAGCAATGACAATATGGCCAATGCCAAAATTAGGAGATCTACCTCTTGTACCGCGCGAGCCTAAACCACCTATCAGGTGAATGGCCTTTGCACCACTGTTGTCATGGCATACTACGATTGAGCCACGGGTCAAACCACGAACAATGCGAGATGTCATGCCTTTCATATTTTACACCTATTGTTTTGCACCCTCAAAAGGCAATACTTCAAGCACAGTCCATGCCTTGGTCTTGCTTAGTTTTCTGGTTTCGCCTACGACAACATGGTCGCCGGCTTTAGCTTGTATGCAAACAGGATTATGGGCAACAATGTGGGAGCACTCACGCGCCCACCGCTTGTATTTGCTGAGGAACTTGATCAACGGCCTTTCAATTATCACGGTATTCTTGGCCTTGGAGCTTACTACTACGCCCTCCATTCTGCCACCGCGGACACTGACGTTGCTGTGCATGAAGCATTTCTTGTCATTACATTCTTCTGCCATTGTTTCACCGGTTATTTTAGTGATTTACGTTGATGCTTTTACGCCTGTAGAACGAGGCGAATCCCGAGAGCCGCAGCAATCAGGGTGTTCGATTAATGAGATAATCTGAACGTTGAGATTTCTAATATTGGATAAGAGCATTTATAAATATAAGTTTTAGTTCCCCCGGACCAAAAAGTAATAGATAAGGGCACCTATAACGACCACTGCAGCCACAACAACAAGTATAGGGATAAGAGTAATTCCAGGGCTGTTTACCTTAGGAACAGATGTTGGTTCTGCCTCAGCACCAGGCCCTGTGGTTGCGGCAGGAGTTTCGGCTATAGGTGTGCCTGTTGCAGCCTCAGGAGGTTCAACTCCCGGAACTTCATCAGCAACTATGGCACCAGCGGAATCATTTGCAGTTGCAGATATGTCAGAAGCTTCTTCAGAAGAAGTATTGGTGGACTCAGGAGGCATAGGCTCTATAATCTCAGGCTCCTCAGGCAATGTTGCATTTGCTTCTGGCAGGGCAATTTCGGTATCTATGCTTGAGCTTCTGGACGAACTGTTGGAAGAGTCAGAAGAGCTTGACGAACCGGTAAGAGTTGCAAAGCCAACCGCACCGAATGTGCCTAATGAGGATATGGAGCTTTGGCTTATGCTGTTAGCTGTTTCATCTCTTGTTGGAGATGCTATTTCTTGCCAGCCGCTGCCATCTATAAACCTGCCAAATACAATGTTGCTTTCAAGCATGCCTGTTGCGAGTAGTGAAGAATTATAATATGCCAATAATTGCCCTAAATTGCTGCTCCCCAAACCAGCTATCTGAATGATGTTTGACACAAGCTGGCAGCGCTGTGCAAGGTCAAAGCAGTCGGTTTCACTGACGTCTAAGGTAGATGCAGTACTTGTGAGTGTAGTTAGATTAGATGCAGAAGTAAGCCGATAATTCAGATAATCAGTTGTTACATTGTAGCCATTGGTCGAAAGAGTGGAATTGGCGATATAGAGATCATTAGCTCCATCTTGAAGTGAATGAATCTCGTTGTTACCTGAGAAGTTCAGAGTAGACGGAGCATCTGAAAATTCATTGAAAGTGTCTGACAGGTATATTGCAATCTGGGACATGTTCGTAATATTGTTCCCTTCAAACGTTGTGATATTGCAGGCATAGGCACAGTAGAAGCCAACGGAACTGTTGTAGACGGTATTATTGTAAAGCAGGTTTGATGAAGCAACCAGCATGAAAGAAACAGCCTCGGCACCTGTTATGGAAAAGGCACTGTTATTTGTGAGAGTATTATTGCTGGAATCAAATGCAAAGAAACCAGCAGTGGAAATGTTATAGACACTATTGGAAGTTAGGGTGGTGTTGCTGGAGTTTTCGGCAAGATACACCCCGTAGGTAAGATTGTGCGCAGTATTTGAAACAAGACGGTTGTACTGTGACAAGGAAGTGGAACCAGAAAGATAAATGCCTGTAGCCGCGGTATTTCCAGGCGGATCAACATATGAGTATATCGTGTTGTTTGTCAGGTTGTTGTAGCTGCCACCAGTAATGGAAATCCCGAAGGCAGTACCGTTAGACAGAGTATTGTTGGCGAGGATATTGTAATTGGAATTGTTGCGTAGTAAAATTGAATAAGATGGATCGGAAAAGTTCCATAGCAGGTTATTAGAGACTGTGGAACGGCTTGCATTTGTCATAGTTAGGGCAATGCTAACATTGAAAATAGAATTACCAGTTACAGTGATATTTTCCAAATTTTCCAAGGATATTGCCTCGTTTATAGCGCCGGATATGGAGTTATTTGAGAGTATTAAATTTGATGACGCGTATGCATTTATGCATATGCTGCAACCATAAAAGGTACTGTTGGTTATGAGATTGAAATTGCCTGCTCCTGGATCCTGTAGATTAGTGCCCGTAGAGACATTATAAATGGTCAGATTTCTCAAAGTAACGTTGAACGTTTCAACTGAGTATACGCCATGATCAGAAGCATTAACGGTGCCGTTGGCGATGGTAATGTTGGTGAGAGAGCTGCCTGAAAGGTAGAGTGCTGCGTTGTCACTGGCTGTTGCCCCACCAATAGTGGAACCGTTAAGATTTAGCAGAACGTTGCTTACAGTGATGTTGATGCAGTTAAATCCATCCTGCGAACTCAGGTTTGCCCCATTGACGATATATGTACCTGATTCGTTTATGACACCACAGGAATTGTTCAGAAAACCAGGGGTTGCAAAGCTGAGGGTTGAGAAAAAAATGAACAGACTTATCAGGCTAACTAAGCCGATTGAACGCATATGAAAATTAAGAAGGCCGGATTTAAAAGACTTTAGCAGACCCAGTGGGTTGTCCTTAAAAAATTGCAGATGTTTGTATAGAAACTATTTTCTCTTTTTTACCAGCATGTTATAAGCTGGCCTTCCTGCTAGCACTAATAAAACGATGCCGACCAACCACGGCCAAACAAAGTTAAGTATTTTAGCTGCAGTGATATTGTCCCCCTGGTTGTTCCCAGTAGTATCTGCCACCAGGGCATTCAATGCCAATTGCCTTGCCTCTTCTGCCAGGTCAATAACCTTTGAATATTCACCTGCATCAAATGCAGCCTGCGCCTCAGCAAGCTTTGCCTTTGCATCAGAAACATCTTTACCCACATCTATTGCAGAAATGATTGTAGAATCTGCTAAGGACATTGCTGATAATGCACCCTGGGTTGAATCAGTGAACGGATTAACAGTTTGGTTGCTGATTCGATTACTGACTGGATTGGCTTGATTTACGGATGGAAAAACAGGCAACACAGCAGAAGCAGAGATTTTAGGCGGTTCTTTGCACAAACTAAGTTGGAATGGGCCTATCTGCGTAGATGAATAGCCACTTGTTGCAGAAATATAGACTACATAAGTCCCGTTTTGACGAATTTGGAATATGGAGTTACCATCAGCATCAGTTTGCTTTTCGACATAACTTGAATCCCCAGTATTGAATAGGCTCAAAGTTAAACCGGAAACCACTGAATCTGAATGGCGTACTGAAACTGTAAGTTCCCCATTTGAACAATCAAATGATTTGCTTAAACTCACTGAAGATTTTTCCTGGATAGATACATACGTGGATCCGGTTGATGCAGAACTACTCGTTATAGGAGCACCGCCTGCATTATTCGGGGTGGCTGTACCAATAATAAAAGCGTCGTCAGGGTTGTCAAAGAAAGTTATTTCTGAAAAAAATACATTAACTATAAGCAATAAGAATAAAATGGTTACGCGGCTATTGGACATATTAGTTTCAGATTGCCTCATTTTATTCTCCCGTATTTATCTGTTAACAGCATTTGTATAATATGCACCGGCATAGGTTGTTACGGTTGATGTTGTTTCTGATGTGAATTGGATAATCAGATTTTTTTGGGTAGCATCTGCGAGCACAGTGCAGGTTATAGTATTAATAGAAGGGGTATTAATAGCAAGGGTCATAGAGGCCTCTCCTGTATTCGCAGGGTTTGTACTCACTGCAATATTATCAATTGTTTGTGTTGTTGCAGAGATTTGAGTCACAAAAT
>CAZBWC010000051.1:702-1210 GCA_964495395.1 Microcaldota archaeon | reverse complement strand
TAGCGACCCCGCTTACAGATGATCTTTGTGGAAGATAAACCTGGATAACGTTTATCTTACTAGGCGTCAGTGCGATAGTGAATACATTTGCATAAGCAGTATTTGTTGCAGACAGAGTAGTCCCCAAATAGGTAGGTGAAGGCCCGCCCCCAGTAGGAAGATTCGTCAGCAAAGAACCATTCCCTATAAAGTATTTGGCTGAAACGTTTGCATTTCCCAAATTAACATTGCTTGTCGCATTTTGATAAGGAATAAAATTACTTAATGAGGAGTTGACTGCGTTGATTGAAATTGTATCATTGTATCTTTGGTCGGTTATATTTAATTTTGACGAATTTAGGCCGTCTATTCTTGAGTTTATAGATGCATCAGAAGATGAAAGAGCTTGAACAGACGAATTGACAGATTCTATTAGAGAATTAGTTGTTGCGTTGCTTGTTTCTAGATTCGCCACTCTCCATTCACTGGAAGACCAGAGTGGGTCTGTTTCGGTGAAAGAAGTTAATGG
>CAZBWC010000051.1:0-692 GCA_964495395.1 Microcaldota archaeon | reverse complement strand
CACGCATACGGCCCCCAAGTTTGAAATACCCTGGATTGCCTCTCCTGGCGAACATACTCCGCTTTCGTTATACCGTTGGTCAGTCATATCCAATTTTGAGGAATTCACAGTATTTATTCTTGAATTTGCAGCACCGTCGCTAATTTCTAGGTTAGTCACCCGTGGCTCGTTAGCTGCCCATACAGGGTCTGCCTCGGTAATTGAAGGGATTGGAGTGCATTCTGGTGCGCCGGTTGTTAGATTTTGAATGATCTGTCCGCTTGGACAGTCGCCTATTCCAGATTTGCTTGAACTGAGGTCAACTATCCTGCTGTTTGTAGCCGTATTAAAAGAGAGCAACTCCTGGATTATAGAATTAACTAAATCTATTTTCAAATTAGTTGTCGAATTGCTTATTTCTAAGTTTGCCATTCTCCATTCGTTGGCAGTCCATAGGGGGTCTGTTTCAGAAGGGGCATTTTGGATAAATGACCAATTTATATAACCATAAATCTGTCTCCATGGATTTGACGGATTGCCCAAATCAAAAGTATTCCCTAATTGCGGAAGGATGGAACCGTTTATATTCTGTTGCACTACTGTGGCATTTATATACGAACCAAGCACGGTCAGGTCTCCATTTATCTGAAGAGCTGAATTGCATATGCCATTTTGGCAGGTGCTTGATACGTTCAAATCATCAATCCGTTGAT
>CAZBWC010000050.1:6966-8134 GCA_964495395.1 Microcaldota archaeon | reverse complement strand
ACATGTGGGTAAATTTGTTATCTCCCTCACAAACGGGTGTTACTAGCACCAATAGGTGTTGCCATACGATAGTCTGTCAGCCAATTGAATTTAAAGGATGATGTGTAACCCCTATCGACCGACGCAGCACGAGAATCACATCAGTCTGCGTCCTTCAGGTGGAAAATTGGAAGCACAACGAATGGTAGAACGGAGTTGTCGGCCAGAGTATTGCATAACCTAAACCGGTAGCTTTATAAGCACTAAACACCATAATTATAAACATGACTCTCTATAAACCGCGCCCTATCAGGTTCCTTGAACTGATGGATGGCAAAAACCACGGTTCACCTGGCTGGAAAGCCAAGCTTTATGGGGTCACTGCACGGGAAGGTGCGGATTCCCCTCGCCAGGCCATTATCGCTGCTGCAAAAACCGTAGCGTTTGATACATTACCTAAGCCTGCTATTCCTGCATTCGACGGCACTGATGCTGCTGTTGCTGTTGTTTGCGCCCATGAAGCAAATGGCGCTGATTTTGTTCTTGTAGGCAGGTGGGCCGGGTCTAATGAGTTGCACACTTCTGTTCACCTTGTTGATGTTGAGCGTCCCGAGCTTCTTTTACCTGCTGGCTCATCCGAAACGCCCTTATGCACCTGGGATCTTGCCATCTTGGCATTCGAAAGAGAGGCTTGGATTGAACGGGTGCTTAAAAATCCCACTCCGGCTGGCATTGAGGCATATCTTTCCCATGTTCTCAACACCATAGTATAATCGAAATTTCTAAACCTCAGTTTTTTATTCTCTCCCCACTATATTTTGATTATGGCAAAAACCCACGCAATAGTGCTTTCAGGCTATGGCATCAACTGCGAGGTAGAAACTAAATTCTGCATCGAAAAAGCAGGCGGTACGGCTACTGTGATGCATGTGAATGAGCTCATCGAAAAGCCTGCGCTTCTTGAGGATTATAATCTTCTTTGCATACCAGGTGGCTTCTCATTTGGGGATGACCTTGGTTCCGGTAAAGTGCTTGCCAACAAATTACATTACAAGCTGGGCGATCAGCTCCTGGATTTTGTGAAGCAGAAAAAGCTCGTATTGGGTATTTGCAATGGTTTTCAGGTGCTTGTAAAACTCGGGTTGTTGCCTGTTCCTGACCTTAAACAGCGCGTTACCCTGACCCACAA
>CAZBWC010000050.1:5918-6956 GCA_964495395.1 Microcaldota archaeon | reverse complement strand
CATGGTGAGGGAAGATTTGCTGCTCCTGAGCAGGAACTGGCCAAAATAAAGGAACAGAATCTTCATACGCTGCAGTATGTGGGCCCTGACGGCCATCCTGCAGACTATCCTTTTAACCCTAACGGCAGCGCCCTGTCCATAGCAGGCCTTTGCGATCCATCAGGCCTTGTCTTTGGCATGATGCCCCACCCTGAGGCATTCAACAGCGTGGAAAACAACCCTGCCTGGACATCTATCAAACTTCCGCCTCAGGGCATGCTTCTGTTCAAAAATGCAATCAACTACCTTGGCTCTTTATGAAGTATTTCGTGCCTATATAGGCACAATCGTCGAAATCTATTTAAACAATTGTCTTAATTATCTATTTTTATGAATAAAATTAAATTGGAAATCGCCGGCGAAATATCACTGAGTGATGACGCTGGGGCTACAATGCGCAAGTGGCGCGAAATATTCGGGATTACCCAGGTCGAACTTGCAAACCATCTTGGCATAACTGTATCCACAATAAGCGATTATGAGGGTAACCGCAGGAAATCCCCTGGCACGCACGTCATAAAGCGGTTTGTCAACAGCCTTTTTGACATTGACCAGAAAAAGGGCGGTGGTATAACCCAGAAGCTTACTGAAAGAGAAACCCCCTCAGAGGAATTCTTCCAGCTCCATGAGTTTGCCCGTGGCATAACGCTTGCTGATTTTGTGCAGCTTGTCAAAGGCAGGATAGTGACGAAGCCCGAGCTTATTGAAAAGAAAATCTATGGTTATACTCTTGTTGACAGCCTTAAAGTGATTCTGGAAATGCCTTTCAACTATTTCAATTCCCTCTATGGCAACATAAACGAGAGCATCTTCATCTTTACCGGCGTATCAAGTGGCAGAAGCCCGATGGTTGTCATACGCGTCAACCCCACGAAGCCGTCAGCAGTGGTTTTCATAGGCCTTGACGAGAGCAAGCTTGACAGGCTGGCAATAAAGATTTCGGAAAAGGAGAACATACCCATTATCCTGACTAAAATGCCCCTCGAGATCGGAAGAGCG
>CAZBWC010000050.1:5014-5908 GCA_964495395.1 Microcaldota archaeon | reverse complement strand
ATTCGTTGTTATATTTATAAATTTATGTGCCTATTAGATAGATCTAATTTGGATGAGATTTATGAGACAACTCCATATACCTAATGTTGTTATTGGCAGATGTAAGGTCTGGCCTGAACGCGCTCTTCAGACGATAAACCCAGGTACTTCCAGACCGATAGCTGCATGGGAATTATTCGAAATACAGCCCAGAACGGTTTTAGTAGAGATGATGCGAACCAAATACACCTCATCTTCCTCTGAAATCCCATATCCCGTGCATAAATTAACACGGGCAAGAAGGTTCAGAACAACCCATAATGGATTTTCTATAAACCGTCATGACAGGCGTGCAAGAAACAGACGAGACACTTATCTGGCCGGAACTCATATTCTACCAATTTCAGAAGGCCTGTTCGAGTTAGAACCAACCATCAGGATGAAGATGCAAAAGACTATGCAAGGTAGTAAAACCCATAGGGCTAGAATGGCAGTTCAAAGAATCGCAGGTTCCGATAAAATCAACTCCCAGTTAGGTATTCCATATCACCAACTCAAAAGATTTGAAGCAAAACTAAGAGCGGAATTGGGGGATGGCGTACCGCAATCTTTATCTAAATTTAGAAAAAAAATACGTCAGCTTAAACCCGGTACACGACCTTATTTGGAAATTTTGGATGAAGGAGAAAGGCTCTGCAGAAGCGTGATAGGTGCGCTCGAAATTCTGGCAACACATGACACTCGCGGCCTGGTTGACGCAGCAAATCGAATATTGCGAACATGGCAAACCGCCCGCTTTCTGATTTCAAAGGTCTTGGCTGAACTACAAAGAAATAACCCCAAATAACACGTACATCTGCCTTACAGATTGCTTTTTTTATCCTTTCTTTACTAATTCATATTAATCAGCAATTA
>CAZBWC010000050.1:1049-5004 GCA_964495395.1 Microcaldota archaeon | reverse complement strand
GGATGAACCAAAAGGTTCATTGGGCACCATGAACGCATTGCGTTCATGTTTATTGGCTAAAAGTTTGGGGCCCGTAGTCGATTCCGCCTTTTAGGAAAAGGCGGCCCAAAACCCTCTATCCAAAGAGGCGGCGGAAACGGCAAGACGTCTGCTTGACGGAAACTTTTTGGGAAAAAGTTTCATCAAAAACCCACTTTCCAAAAAGTCCTCAAAAACTTGAAGAAAAAGTTTTGATCCAACTTTTTCTAAAAGTTGGAATGCAGAAGACAGCAGGTTCAATTGCGCTTTTGGTAAAAGCGCCCAAAACGGGGTTGCTAAATGCGCTTGAAAATCCTGTCGGGCCCATAACTTTTTTTAATAATAAACCGGCACCTTACCGTAAATTATTTTATGTGTGAGATCGGTTATCTCCTCGAGATTTTTGTCAACTATATACCCGACCTTGTCCCTTACCGTGTCATACTTGTTAGTGGTGATCTCTACACTTGCCACATGAGGCTGGTCAATAGGTTTCCCTATTTCACTAAGGAGCTTAACAGTTGCACTCTTAATCTCTTTTTGTTCCTCTACGATCTGTTTTGCAATCTCAAATCCCGCTACGCTGTAAATTTTTCCAACGTGGTTGATCGGATTTTTTCCTGCGGTTGCCTCAAGCGTCATCGGTCTTCCCGGAGTTATCAAGCCATTTGCCCTGTTGCCCCTGCCTACACTGCCGTCGTCACCCATCTCTGCACTCGTACCACTTAACGTCATGTAAATGGAGCCTGCTTTATCATCATCAGCATTATTGACATGTATCTTAAGCTCTTTATCCGTTATGCCTTCTGCGATTCTATAAGCCTCCTCCATAACCCTTTTCCTTTCGCGTTTGTACTCATCCAAATCAGCGATATGCTTTGAAACCATCGCAACGGCAATGGTGACACTAATCACATTCCCCTCTCGCATTCCCATAACCTTTATGTCTTCTCCAACTGCCTGATTGTCCTTTTTGAACGCTTCTGAATTCAAATATCTTTCTATTCCTAAAACAACATTTTCAGTATCACTGAAAGGTGCATACCCTACACCGAAACTCGTATCATTTGAGTAAGGTATTTTTTTGGAGCGCATAAACAACTCTACTAAGTCAGAAGACCCCTCAGATATCCTGGATTCAATAACTACGTCGTTTTCGTCGAGATGGCGTATTTTTTTCAGATGGTCTCTTGCTGCTTTCATTGCTATGTGCTGCGTCGGTATTTGTTTTTTACCTGCGCTCGCAGTTGCTCTTCCGCATAAAAGTATGTAAATCGGCTTAAGGAATTCCCCGCCTCCAAATTCAACCTGCGTCGAGCCGCCACATAACTGGCCCTTATCAACATTATGGTGCAATACCTTGCCAAATTCTTCTATATACGCCTTACTGAGCTCGCAACTTATATTCTCTACTATACCGTCCATCAGGGTGTCTGGATGGCCTAGCCCCTTTCGCTCAACCATTTCAATTTCTCTATCGTATACCTCTATGTATTTTGACTGTTCGATATTGATATTCCTGGTGCTCATAACATCTATCATATCTCTGTTTTTTTATTTAAATTAATTACTGACAAAAATATTCCAATAAGAATTTATTTAACCCGATCATATTTTCCAATATTTCTTATTCTTTATGAACGTTTTCTGCGCCTGTATTAAATCCCAGAAAAATTCTTCATCCGTTTTGTGCAGCCTGCTGAGCACCCTCTGGGCAGTGGTTGCTCCAACCCCATAAGTTGCCAATGCTAACAAAGCTCTTTTTCCGTGGGCTGCTATAAGATGCATCGCATGTTCGGCATTCTTGATTTCCTTGCTACCTTCAACGGGAGCCATTTTTGGCTTTCCGCATTTATGGCACACGATCTTTTCCGGGGCATCTGCAAGCCACACCATTCTTGTTGCACTACACTCCAGGCATTTAAGCTCCATTATCTGGCTGAATACCTTTTCCTTAAAAGCAGTTATTATCTGCTTTCTCGGCTCAAAAGTGCCTACTGCTTCCCTTCCGCCCAGGCGCTCAAGCCCTATCCTGGCGAAGAAACTCGGTTCGCTCAGCTCCTGGATATCGAGTTTTATCCTACCTTCTCTTATGCCTTCAAACAGTTCCTCTGTTTTTTCAATATCAAAATACCTGAAATATATACTCCTCATGGTTTCCTCATAAACCGCGCTGTTTCTGAGTGCTGTAATGAATCTCGAGCCTACAGTCGCTTCTTCATCCAACAAACCAAACAACCTTGCCACATTTATGAATTTGTACCGTAATAGCGAACTACCCTCAAGGCTTCTTTCCAGCTCGCTTTTCACATCCCCTATTTTACCGAGTGCGGCCTTCACATTTTCTTTTTTGAGCCTGTATGGCATTTTTATCATGACTCTATAAGCATCGCGCATCATCTGGCAGGGTTCGCCCATTATAACCGAAAGCCTGCTCGCCACAATTCTTCCAAAACCCTCATTCACCTTGCTTCCTGCGCAGGTATGGAATATCAAAAGATCCTCTATCATCTCAATTACGAGATCGCCGTGGGCAGGGGCTTCCTTATGCGTCCTTATCTTGCCTACATTTTCAGCAACGGTATGGTGCACAGGGATGTCCTCGCCTATCCACTCGGGAATAAGTATCTCGCTGCCTTGGCCAGGCTCTACAAGAATTTCATCATCCATGGATACGACAGTCCATGCCTGGCCCTTTGCAAGGAAACTCACGCCGACATCCAGGTTCATAACGAATTTTTCATCAAGCGAGGCAACTATCTTATTCGAAATTATATCCTTCATCAAAAACCGCTTCTGCTTCGGTATGGTGCTGAGATTCTGATAATAGTACTCCCTGGCTCCGCGCTTAGCCTTTACGTAGGCATTGTCAGGGTTCTCAGAAGACTCATCATAAAACACGAGTCCTTCGGCATAAAGCTGCAGCACGACGCGCTTCAGCTTATGGGCACTTATTCCATAAGCCCCGCTTTTCCTGAAAATCTCATGCACGCGCTCTAAGGTCATTCTGCCTTCATCCAGGCAAAGCCCGACGACCTGGTGGGCTATTACATCCAGCGGGCCCCTTTCAATTCCCTTTGGCTCAAGCCAACCATGCGACACGAAAAGTGCCAGCACATCTGCTTCAAGCTTGTCATCATAATCAGTTGCCAGCACTATGCCTTTTGGCACTTCGCCGTATTTATGGCCGCTTCGCCCCACTCTCTGTATGAGCCTGAACACCTGATGGGGTGAGCCGTACTGGATTACCTGCGAAACATTACCTATATCCAGTCCGAGTTCCATGGACGAAGTTGCCAACAACGTATCAGTTTTGCCTGTCTTGAATTCCTGCTCTGCTGCAATACGCACGTCCTTTGAAAGCGAGCCGTGGTGTATCTCGAGTTTTACTCCTTCTTTCTTCAGCGATGCGCCCAATTCCTCTGCAGTGCTTCTTGTGTTTACGAACAGTATGCTTCTCTGGTTTTTGAGCAGCTCCTTTATCCTCCTTGCACGCTCTTCTGTTCCGGAAAGATATTCCACCGCTATATCCATCTTCCTGCCTTTACCTACTTCAACTATTTCATAATCCCTGATTCCGAACGCAAGGCTGGCAGCTTCTGTCGGATTGGCTACAGTGGCACTAAGAGCTATTCTTTGGAAAGATGCCTTTGTTTGCACAGTGCCTTCAAGACTGCTTTGCGCTCCAATTCCGCTTCTGCCAATCCTTATCAGCTCTTCGAGCCTTTCAAGAGCCAGGCTGAGCTGTGCGCCTCGCTTGTTGTCAAGAACGTCATGAACCTCATCAATTATCACATGCTCGACATTGGTTAGGTGCCTTGCCATAACCTTGCCAAGAAAAAGTGCCTGCAGCGTTTCTATGGTTATGATCATTATCTGAGGAGGCCTTGCCCTGTGCTTAGCCCTGTCTGCAATGCTCGTATCACCATGCCTTATA
>CAZBWC010000050.1:0-1039 GCA_964495395.1 Microcaldota archaeon | reverse complement strand
CAAGGCGCGTGCACCACCATTCGAACCGCTCGAGCATATCCCTGCCCAACGATCTCAGCGGGGTTATGTACAATGCGCGGATGCCCTCCTTCTTGTTCTGTATTTTTTCCAGGACTGGCAACAATGCAGCCTCAGTCTTGCCGCTGCCTACTGGTCCAAGTATAAGTACGTTTTTTCCGGCAATCACTTTAGGCATTGCCTGTTTCTGCACCTCTGTAAGGTCAGCGAAACGCTCCTTGATGAGTTCCACTACTGTTGTCATATGGGTAGTATTGGCTAACGCAGATTATTATCATTTTGCAGGTGCATGCCATAACTAACGCATCAATTTAGCCTGAAGCTTCCCATCATTTTTTCCATTATCGGCTTGTATTTGTTCTCTTTGCTTTTTTCAAAGGCATAGTTCAGCCTGTAATTAAGTTCGCCTGCAATGGAATACCATGTTTCATAGTACACTGTCTCATTTTTTTCCCCAAACGGGCCTTCTACCACCATATGAAAAGCATCCCGCCCCTGGGAAGTTGTCATTTCCTTTTTGGTTATCACATCATCTTCATACAATACTGAGCGTTCCGCAGCATCGAAGTCTGCCCATGTGTTATTGGCTGTCCAGATGTCTATCCTGAAACTTTCTTGTATATAGTCCTCCTGGTTTTCCAGTCGGGAATTAAACATAAACACTCCTTCATCCGGCCATTGCTGCGGTTCCCAGTTATCAGGGTAGCTGATGGTAAAATTTTCAGAAGTGTATGCAATATATTTTATGCTCTTGGTTTTGTTTTCGGTTGCTGGAGTAGTATAGGGCAATGCCTTTACCTCAAAACTTTCCCTAATTTTTTCCATTATCGGCTTGAATTTACTCTCTTTGCTTTTTTCAAATCCATAATGAAGCCTATAAGCAATTCCATCTTGTTTGAAATAAATTGTCGAGTAAGATATTATTTCTATCTTATCATTAACCTCAAATGGACGTTCCGTTTCAATCAACAATGTCTCCAGGTTCTTATAAGTAGTCATTTCTTTTTTTACAATATTCTCC
>CAZBWC010000049.1:0-8267 GCA_964495395.1 Microcaldota archaeon | reverse complement strand
ACCCCCTCTAGTTTCCAGTGACCTGTGATCACTGTCTCTCCAACTCTCCGAGTTGAAGATCCCTTGGTCTCCTGACTCCCACTACGCACTTGCTATAGGGTAAGCATGCACGTGTGATTATGACTGCATGATGGAGTTGTCATCTATTGGCTGCTCTCAGGATTTCTATCACTACCCCTAAACAGCCGGATGGACTGTAACTGAGGAAGATGGCCTGCTCATTGTAGGCGATGTAGCCGCGGGCAACAGGGCCGACTCTTTTAACTATTCTAGCCAAAGACCCAGATTGATCAGAATTAACTCGCTTCCCTGTTGGAATGCCATGTTCAGGGTCTGCTAAATACCAGCCGCCTTCTTTTGGGAATTTTGAAACTAAATCCACTGTACTAGCATGAACTACTCTGTTTCGCCCATCTACTTCTAAATTATAATCGGGATGTTCAACAACTAAAATCGCATTTCTTCTATCCTGGTGTGCTTCAGGAACAGGGAATACCCATCTATAGCTTGTATTTGGATCAACATATTCAACTTGTGTGCCTAGTTTCTTTCCTGGTTCTACATATGCCGTCATTGTACCAGTCCAGCAGGGAAATGCACTTCGTATTCTTCGCCCTTCCCTGCTGCTTCCAGATGCCTTGCTTAACCGTGTATTGGAAGCTATAACCCCTCTTGCTCCCTCTGCGAGTACTAATGCTCTTTCAAATGGAACCCCGCTTCTTCTTGCTACTAAAATCCTTAACTCTGATCCTCTTGTTTTTTGAACTTTATTTTGTACAACGCCCATAGATAAACCTCAAACTTTGTTGTAGAATATAATGGTAAGTGTTAACTTTAAAACCCGTATGCAGGTATGCCATTGTGAGAATTTACCCTCCTCTACAAACGTGGTTGGCCTTTAGGTTTTTGCCTAACCAAAAAAATCTTCTTTTTAATTGTTTTCTGTCTAGCATATGCAGAACCAACTAAGGCCGACTACCAAACCGGGGTTTTATATCGTTGGTTCTGGATAGATCGGGCTGAATTATTAATTTGGCTCGATATAAGCAGGTGCAATACATGAATCATACAACTGTCAAGGCATTATTTCTGTTCGGATTATTGGGTTTGCTTATTCTGGGCTGCCTCAAGCCAATCACTGGTACAGGCGTCACATCGGTTACAGCTCCTGTTACCGAACTTAAAACTTTTGAGTCATGTGATGCGCTCGGCAATGCGATGCAACAGTTTTACGAGAAATCCATGAGCCGAGGCTATGGGGATGTCATGATGGAAACTACCGCCTTGCCTACCGCTGCTATGCCATCCGCTTCTTCAGAGCCAGGCTCAGCTTCTTCATCATCAGATTATTCTGAAACAAACGTGCAGGTCGCAGGAGTTGATGAAGCAGACATTGCCAAAACTGATGGCGATTATATTTATGCGCTATCAGGCAACACCTTGTACATTGTGGATGCATATCCTGCTGAGAATGCAAGTCTGCTGTCCCAACTCGAACTTTCAGGGACGCCACTCGAAATGTTCGTGGACTCCGACCGCCTATTAGTTTTTGAAGAACGCTATAACGAGCTTCGCTACAGGACCTACACAGCCATGGAGCTTGTGGATATTTCAGACAGGTCTAATCCACACATTCTGCGTACTGCCGAAATAGAGGGCAGCTATTTGTCATCCAGAAAAATAAATGACAGCGTCTATTTCATAATAAACGACTGGTCCGATTACAATTATTACCTTGAGGATACAGACCCGCTTTATACAGTGCCTTATTTCAAGGACGATGCTGAAGATGCTGAGCAGCCCATTGTTGGTTGCGATGGCGTCAAATATCTTGAGCCTATAAATTCAGGCCAGTTTGTCATTGTGGGTTCATTGTCGATGGCTGATGCAGACGCTCCGATAAGCAAAGAAGTGATAGTTGCATCAGGCGAGAACATTTACGCCTCTACTGAAAACCTGTATATCGCTGAAACCTATTATGACTATGGGATACAGCCTATGCTTTGGTGGGAAATGCCCTCAGTAATAGATGACAGCTCCGAGAAAACATTTATCCATAAATTCGCGCTTCTGCAGGGCAACCTGAGCTATCTGGGTGTAATGGAAGCACCTGGTACGGTGCTTAACCAGTTTTCAATGGATGAGCACAATGGCTATTTCAGGGTGGCTACTACAAAAGGCGAGATTTCACGTTCAGGTGGCGGTTCAACGAATAACGTTTATGTTTTCGGCAGTGATTTGAACATGACCGGCAGTCTCGAAGACCTTGCCCCTGGCGAGAGAATACATTCTGCCAGGTTTATGGGCGATCGCGCATACCTTGTGACCTTCAAGAAGGTAGACCCGCTTTTCGTTCTTGATTTATCTGATCCGGCCAATCCTGGCGTGCTCGGAAAATTAAAAATTCCCGGCTATTCTGATTATCTGCATCCTATTGATGAAACTCATCTTCTAGGCTTTGGCAAGGAAACTGTTGAGGCAGAGGAAGGCGATTTTGCATGGTATCAGGGGCTGAAGATGGCAGTGTTCGACGTTTCGGATGTCGAGAAGCCGAAGCAGCTCTACAAAGAAGAGATAGGCGACAGAGGCACTGACTCTGAGGCATTGTCAGACCATAAGGCTTTCCTGTATGACAAAGAGAGGCAGTTGCTCGTCATACCTGTATTGCTCGCTGAAATCGACCGCGAGCAGATTGGTGATGAACTGGAGGCCAACACTTACGGTGATTATGTGTTTGAGGGTGCATACGTTTACAACTTGAGCATCGAAAGCGGTTTTAAGCTTAAAGGCAGGATAACCCACCGCCCGGATAATAGCATATTCGAAAAATCGGGTTTCTATTGGTATGACGACGGCTATTCTGTAAGGCGGTCGCTCTATATTGATGATGTGCTGTATACTGTTTCTGAAAAGAGGCTGCTTGCCAATAACCTTACTGACCTCTCCATGGTCAAAGAAGTCAAATTCGTTTCAGAAAAAATAAGCGGTTTCCTTGATTCCCCGCCTTATGGCTATAGCTGGGAGATGGACTGGGCATATGACAGCAGCATTGCCCGCGCCTGCCTTGTAAATGACGAAGGCATGCCTATCAGCGATGAAGTTTATGCATCTATGGTCGTGCAAACACCGCCAGACGGTTACGAATGGCATGCTGAATACAGGCTTTCTCCGAATGTTGGCCAGCCGGACGAGGTTATGAAATTGTGCCTTGTTAATGCTGCCTCATAGTGGCAAACCAAAGAAATTTTTGAACTTAGGAGAAGCCAAGTCCCAATTCTCACAGCCTTAAATCTATGGAGATTGTGAGTGCATGTTGGTTCTTAGGGGGGCTGCTTAGGGCAGAAGAAATGTTCAAATACTAAGCCGGAACACTCCGAGTACTATTACCATGAGGGATAAATGTTATCTCCCCTAATTTCAATCAGATATCTTTTCCTTAAAACGTTTCCTGTCCTTTTTTATCTGTGATCTCAGTGCAAATCTTCCATAGGGGGTTTCCTTGAATTTAGTGCCCGCGATACTTCCACGGTGAAAAATTATTTCATGTCCATAAAAAGAAAGGATGGACGCCATTTTCCTTGCACGGTAGGTTTTTTTGTTTTCATTCCTCCTGATTCGTTCCAGCAAGTTAATTCTACCACTTCTTTTCTCATTTACAATATGGATTTCTTCATTTGGCCTCCAGTTTATTCCAGAAAATTCTTCTGCAGTAGAGCAACTGAAATAAAACTCATCAGTGCCAAGGAAGAGCTCTGTTGCCTTTGTTATCACTGAAATAGGCTTATCAATAAACGAACCTCTTTTCTCTTCGTTAGATGGCACGTAGTATATCCCTTTGAACGGTGTGGGGAACAATTTAAGCGAAGCGGTTAAGTTGTACACTTCCCTGTCGCTGAGGCCTTCCTTGCGCAGTTGGGCATAGCTAATTGCCTGTCGTTGAAACATTTTTCAAAACCTCGCAGTATTCCTTATACTTCTCAAAATCAGTTATGAGTTTTTCTAATCCTGCTTCATTTATTGGTGCTCCGAATTTTGCGATTAAGTCATTTATCATGTCTGGTTTTTTGCTTTTATTTTTCAGTATACAAAATATATCATACAAATCGCGTGATTCTTTTCGGTCCTTATACGCAATAAGCTTAAGTTGCAGAAGGTCGTCCAGAGAAGCTACGGTTATCTCATATACCCCAAAAGGAAATTTCTCTGTCTTTTTTATAGAATAATCTGAAGTAAAAATCTCTATCTTAATACTGGTGTCTTCAAATTGGATTACGAATTGATTGATATGCGCCGCAGGAGATGTCCGATAGCCGTGCTTAGTCATGCATCCTTTCATTGCTTCTTTTAGTCTAGATTCATCACCGCTGACCGGGATAAAATCCAGATCAATGCTCAGCCTATGTTTAAGATAAAAAATTGCGAGTGCAGTACCTCCTACAAGAATTATCTTTCCATTTGAACATTGTGCGATATGTCGCATTATTTCAAGTATCCTTTTATACTTCCTATTTGCACGCTCATCCATGCAGAACTATATAGGATTAGCTTTATATGTGTTTGTACTACCTTTAAATTTCTTTAAGGTAGGTAAAACAAAATCGACTGTAATAAAAAACGCTCCTGCCGGGCATTTTCTCATCCGCAAGCATAATCTCCCATCATTCTGCTTGCCTTTGCCCTTAGCTCTGCATAAAGCTTGCCCGGCTCTTGAGCTTCAGCATATGCTATAAGCTCTTCTATTTGTGCCCGGCTTGTTACACCTGCCCTTTCAAAATCTGCAAGTGTTCGTTCCAGAAGCGCAAGCGTATTTCGCGGATTGGGGCCTCCTGGTTTTTGCTCCGAGTTTACTGCAATCCCAACTATCCGGTCAACCAATGGAGCCGAAAGTTCGGGGTATGCCATCGCTATTCTTCTTTCTAATCCCCTGAAATTCTGTGCCAGCCAGCTTCTATGCCCTATGTGTTTCATTCATACCACCTGCTTGCTGCTGTCTTCAGAGTCCTTACAATAGTCGTCTTTGACACTCCGAAAATTTCAGCCAGTTTCCTTATGGAATACTGCTTCGTATAATATATGAAAACCAGTTCTTTTATTTCCTCATTTTTCATCAGGCTAGGCCTGCCTCTATTGCTTATAAAATTAGTTTGTTGCCCTGCAAAGTACATCCCTTTCTTTCATATTCATATTTACACCTCATTGTTTTGTATAATCTGCATTTTGCTGATTTAACTATTTAAACGTATGTACCGAAAATCAGCTCTGCCAAAACCCTGTTTTTGGTCGCTTGCCGCACTAATCTTTTGTATCTCTTTTGGACGTGCTTGCGTTCGCTGCTTGCGCAGCGAAAGCCGCCAACGGTACTCTTAGCGAGCATTTCTACAAAGCCCTAAAATCAGGATAAACCCTGAAAATTCGGCTGTAGCTACCCAAGCATCCTCTTCACTATTTTTTCCGCGCTGAACTGCTCAAGATCCCCATAACCCTGTCCCACGCCCACATAAAGTATCGGCAGCCCTGTGGATTTAGTCACTGAAAGCACCGTGCCCCCTTTAGGATCGCAGTCCATTTTCGTGAGTATTACACCATGTAGGCCTATTGCCTTGTTGAATGCATCTACCTGCTCAACAAGTGCGTTTCCCGCAATGCTCTCGCCTATGTAAATTTTCAGGTGCGGCTGTATGACACGCTCCATTTTTTTCAGCTCATTTATCAGGTTTGTATTTGTTTCCTGCCTGCCTGAAGTGTCTATGAGCACTGCGTCTATGTTGTTTGCTGTTGCATACGCAACCGCATCAAATGCTACTGCTGCAGCATCGCTTCCATAAGGCCTTTGTATGATCGGCACACCGAGCCTCTCAGCATGTATTGCAAGCTGTTCTATTGCTGCTGCCCTGAATGTGTCTGATGCTGCGAATACGACGCTGTGCCTGTTTTTCAACAGCATGTTGGCAACCTTTGCCATTGTGGTGGTTTTGCCAGCGCCATTAGGCCCGATGAACATTATCTTTACTGGCTTTGAGTATTGCCCTAAATTCTCGGCAATGTCAAATTGTTTTTCGCTGCTCATCAGCTCTGCCAGGGTTTGCTGCACTATGTTCATCATGAACTCATTGACCTGGCCGCGCTTTACTTTTGCTCCTACGAGCTTTGCGTTAAGCTCTTTTTTTATGAACTCAGCCACTTCCAATGCTACATCGCTCTCAAGCAGTTCAAGCTCGAACTCGTCAAGCATTGGACCTGTGTCTGATTCTGATATTTCGACTTCGCCGGTAACCAGGCCTTTTATCGCTGAAAATATACCTACCTTTAATTCTCTTTTTTCCTGCTGGGTCTCCTTTTCCGGGATATGGGCAGGCTTTTGCTCAACTATGATAGGTTGTTCTGGAACTGATTTCTGTACATGCACTTTTGGCTGAGGCCGCTCTGGTGCAGCTTGCTCTTTTTCTGGTTTTTCCTCTTCAGGCTCAGGTAGGGTTTCCTTTGGTTTTGCCACGGTTGGCCTGTAGGCAGGTTTTTCTTTTTCTGCCTGTTTCGAATGTTCAGGCGCTTTTTTGGCCTGGGCTTCCGTTGCCTTTTCCTTTTTCTCCGGAGCTGCTTGTTTTTTATCCGGCTTTGCAGGTTCCTTCTTGTCTGGTTTTGGATTTTCCTCAGGCTTTATCTCTTTTTTAACTGCCTTGGGCTTTTCAGGTTCAACATGCTTCTCAGGAATTCTTTCAATTGGCTTGTCTGGCTCTGCTGTCTTCCTATCCTCAATTTTCTCAGCAGGCGTTGCTTCTTCTTTTTTCACTATCCTGTCAATGAAGCCTGTGATTTTTTTCTTGAGTATGTCGAACATGTACAAATCCTCGGCTTACTGCTTCTGAATTAGATGAAAATAAAACTAGATGTAATCCTCGTTTATGTTGCTGTCAACCCGCCTGTCTATTACCAGCCTCGCCTGGAGCTTCTGCATTGCTCTATTGCCCGCATTGAGCTTCTCAGCTATTTTCTGGTACTCTTCCTTGAGCTTTTCAGTTGCCTTCTGGGTTGCCTCAATTCGCTTGTGTATCTCAAGCACTGCCTTATCCGGGTTCATTTCGACCAAGTAGTTGCCGCCTATTGGCACGAGGGTTGTACTTGCCTCTATTTTTGCACGAATGTAAGCGCCGCCACCTACCGGAACAACGGAATCACCGTTCTTCAGGTTGCTGCATGTTGCTGATGCTTTGCCCAGTTCCATTGCCGTGAGCTGCACGCGCTGCATTTCCCTTTCGAGCAGCTTGAGCTGTTCCTTGTATACTGCAACTTCGTAGGCTATTCTTGCGTATTCGCGTTCGTCTTCTTCAGCCATAATCATTCCTTGCTTACTTTTCCTATTTTTATCCTGTCCCTTGAGAGCCCGTTTCTTGACGCAAATGCCGCGTAGAGCAGTTCTCTCGCATGCTTTTCGCTTTTGGCCTCAATGCTCTTGGTAAAGCTTCTGGCTTCCTTGAGCTTTATAGTTCCACTAATAGAGAATTTCATTACAATCACCGTTCAATATTCTATTCAAATACCTATATGCTCCGATAACGCTTAAAACCCTACCTAAGTCGTAATTGGCAGATTCCCCTAAATGCAGAGTGCGAACAGTCTAAACTGTACCTGCCTGTTTTTTCCAGTCTCTTTCCGGACATAAAATGGGGTTGGCTCAGCCCTTGACGGAAGGATATAACGATAATTTCGTTATGAAAAACCGAAGAACTCAGATGAAAAGAAATTGCAGGGAGCAAAGCCCAAGAGGAAACCTAGAGCCTTGGACTATCCATCAGCCAGTTAAGGAGCGGAACAAAACTGACAGTAACCCCTTCGATCTCTTCGGTTTTGGAAGCACTCCTGCTCAAGATAATTGCGCTCTTTAGCTTGAATTCTTCTGCGCATTTGACAATTGCATCAACTTCTCTTATTAGTGTTTTCTCATCTTCCAGATCATAAACAACTTGAATTATTTGCTCTATTTTTGTCCCCTCCTTTATCAAAAAGTCTATTTCTCGGCCTTCTGTATTTTTCCAATAGGCTATATCCGTATGCCCTCTTCTTTTCAACTCCAATAAGGTCAGGTTTTCAAATAACCTACCCATGTCCATTTTTCCCGTAGTGCTATAGGTAAAGCCAGTGTCTCCGCAATAGGCTTTTCTAGAATATTGAGATTTATCTTTTATGTTGTACGCGAATATTTGAACAAAGAAAAATAGGTAACTTGCCGCAGAATAATGCTCAAGAGCAAGTATCTTCTCTTTCCCTATCCT
>CAZBWC010000048.1:3712-8404 GCA_964495395.1 Microcaldota archaeon | reverse complement strand
ACCATTTCAGGGATTTTTTTGAAAAAGGAAGGGTGCTGACCAAGAAACTCGGAGAGGCTGCAGGAGTCGATATTGAAGGCAGTGCACTGTCTTCTTTAATAGATGCTTCCCTTCAGAACGGCGCCTTTGTCTGCAAGCTTCCTGGTGCTGGCGGCGGCGACAGCATTGTGGCATTATGCAAAACTGATGCTGATGCCAAAAAACTCCGCAGCTTCTGGAAGAGGCAAGGCCTAAAGGCCATGCCTGTCTCAATACTAGCGTAAAAAACTACCGTTTAGCACAAATATATTTAAACAATTACATACACACTCTAAGCCATATGTCGGGTATATTGAGGCAACCTGAAGGTCCAAGTCCAAAGTCCCCAGCAGGCGCTGCTTCAAGGCCATTTTCTTTCTCATCTGCATTGCCTGACGAGATCACGCCGACGCGGGGACAGCTGGTACTAAGGCTGCTTCCAGAAAACCTGTCCAGGAGGCAGCCTCATGATGCCGAAGCTGAACTATATAGTGTATATCGCCAGTTGCAAGACAAGACAAGAGCGGATTCTGACATGTCCTATTTTCTCATAAGCAATCTTCATACTTCTGGCCCTGATGGTGCTACTGAAGATTTGAGGCGCGCCGTAATAGTGAAGCTGCTTGAGCATGCATTTGAGCCAGACGATAGGGATAATCCGATACACAAGCTTATCAGGGCGGCAATAGCCCGTGAGCACCTAAGAAGTCCTGTCAGGTATACTTTTGCTTTGAACACTACGCCTGCAAACATCAGTCCGAGAGCTACTATATCCTTATCAGAGCATACCTGCGCATTTCTTAGGTCTGTTGAAGAGACCAACAGGATGGCATATGCCCGGCTCGAGCATTTTTTCAGCAAGCTACCTGCCGAAGAACTGGCATTATTTGACCAGGCTACGGCACAGCATATAGACCATGGAAACAAAAGGCTTGTTTTCAGAGTTAAATATAAGGATGAAAATGCAGCATTGCTGATTACCTTAAACCCTAGCGCTACGCACATGTTGGGCCGCAGGCATGTTCTTGAGGAGGAAAGGCGGCTCTATTATGTTGTCAGGTTACTTAATCCAGCTACAGTCAAGGTTCCTGATATTCTTGCCCTTGTTGGGCCTGATGATGATTGCGGGCTTGTGATGACTGATTGTGCCAAAGGCGGAAATGCCCGCTTAGTCGGAATAACTGATTCGCGGCAGGTTCCGGCAACCTTGCGTGTCGGGTATCAGGCAGACATGCTTGCAATCAATGAGGCATTAAAAGCCACTCACGTAGTTTATTACCTTTTCCATAGCTGTACTTATCTCCAAATAAGCAGAAAGAATGGGGAAATTTCTGTGGTGCTGCTTGACATGGAGAACACAATACCTGATGCCAATCGCATTCTTCAGGTCTAGCCACAGGTAAGTATTTATAGTTGCTTGGCTGTTATCGGTTCATGACAGTTTATCAGAAAGGCTCCCGAGCAGAGCGTGAGCTTATAGAGCATTTTTCCCAGCATGGCTACAGTGTTATTCGGGCAGCAGGCAGCGGAGTTAATTCCCTAAGCCCGGATTTGCTTATCTTCAGGCGCGGTGCCCAGTATGCCATAGAAAGCAAGGCACATGAAAAAACCAGTCTGCAAATACCCAAAGACCAATTTGGCGGCTTGAGGAAATGGCAGGAGAATACTGGCATTACTTCGCTCATCGCATGGCGCCGCAATCGCATGGGCTGGCGATTTGTCCCGTGCCATCTATTTGAGGAAAACGAGAAAAGCTATTCATTGTCCTGGAAAAAGGCAGATATGATCGGCACAAAGCTTGAGGAATTTATTTAAAAATCACCCTCTCGAATGTATTCCATGTCATATTCTGGCAAAATTACTTTTTTCCTCCTGCTGGTTTTTATCTCATTCCTGGCAGCAGCCCAGACTTCAGTACCCGGGAATAAAACCGCTTCATTCGCATCTTCAAATAGCAGCACAAACAGCAGCAGCATCGACAGTGTTGAGCAGATTGTCGTTCTTTTGTTTAAAATCGAACTGCTTGCAATGCGGTTTGACCAGCTATCACTAAGTGCCTCAAGCCTTTCTGATTATTATGCCGAATCAGATGGTGGAAAGCAGAAGCTTTGGTCAGAAATAGCTGAGGATTTCAAATCCCTTGCAACCAAGATGCGTAGCATAAAAAACATAATAAAAAACAACGGTTCCAAGCTTGACGAGAGTACGATTTCCTTGATGAAAGAGGCTATACAGGAAGTCAAAACTTCGATGGAGCGCATAGCGCTTAAGATAATCAATGCGTCGTGATCATGATGAAGGCGTTAATTGTGATTTTAGTGATGGCACTTCTGCTGCTGTCAGGATGCACTTCGACGCAAACACAGTATGGTTCACCAGGTCCTAATAGGCAGTATAACCAATCTGTTTTAGGCCAATTAATCCCGACTGCTGTTATGCCCTACCCGGAAACTTCGCCTTCAGCTTCTTCAATTCAAGAGCCTTCTCGGCCAAAGCCATTCGGGCTTGATAACGATACTAAAGCCCAAAATGCCATCGAGGCGATAGGCGACCAGCTAAACAAAATAGCAAATGATTTGGACGATATCGAATCGGCTCTGGAATAACCATCTGCTATCTACATACAGGCTACGCTCAGATCCAGTGCGTCACTCGTAAATATCCTTCATCATGTCCAGCCTGTATCGGGGTATCGGTTTCCAGTAACTAATTGGCCTGGTGCCGTATTTCTTATTCAGCAACTCGCCTGCATAGGCAATCATTGCGCCATTGTCGCGGTTGAATTCGTTTTCGGCAACACCGAATTTTACGCCGTCTTCCGCACACATTGTTGCAAGCATTTCCTGGAGCCGTTTATTCTGTGCAACCCCGCCGCAGACTATGATGCTCTTCTTTTTGGTCAGGAACAATGCACGCTCTATGGCTTCGCACGCCATTGCGAACGCGGTTTCCATGACTGAGTGGGCAAGGTCTTCGTTGCTGTGTTTGCCTACAAGTTTTTTGGCATGTGTGAGCAAGCCTGAAAATACCAGGTTCATGCCTTTTACGGTGTACGGCAACTCGATATATCTGCCTTCTTTTGCAAGTTTTTCGAGAACCGAACCGTGGGCATATTCAAGCCCAAGGCTCCTTCCAAACGTGTCGAAAAGGTTGCCTATGCCTATGTCGAGCGTCTCCCCAAGTATCCGCAGCCATGGGCCGTCGTGTACGATTATCTGACTGTTTCCGCCGCTCAAATACAAGACTAGCGGGTCTTTCAGGCCAGTTCGATGTTCACTTATGGCTACATGGGCAAACGGATGGTTAACACCTATAACTGGTTTTTTGTATTTTGCAGCAAGGTATTTTGCAGCAGCTATTCCTGTTGCGAGCGGAGCACCAATCCCTGGGCCCTGTGAAAAAGCTATCATGTCTATTTCTTCAAGCTTCAAATTAGCCTTTTGCAGGCTTTCTGCCAGTATCCTGGGCAGAACTTCTGCATGGTGGTCAGCTGCCTTGCGGGGCATTATGCCTTCATTTACGGGCTTGTACATGTCCAGTGCGTTGGAGAGAACTTCTCCGTCGCGTACTATGCCTACGCCCAATGTATGTGCCGTGCATTCTACCCCTAGTGTTATCATCCTAGCCACCTAATGACATAGTTAAAATCGCAGCAAGGTTAAATAATCCGTGCAATGCCATGCATGGAACGACGCTTCTGCCTTTTTTGTAGATATATGCCATTATAAGCCCTATGAGGAACGTGCCTGCCAACTGGGTTATTGAGCCGTATGCAAAATGCGCCAGTCCGAAAAGCAACGACGAGGGCACCATGCCGATTTTTTCAGCAAGGAATCCCCTGAAAAAAATCTCTTCTATTATTGGTGCTGCGGTTATTCCGAACAATAATATGTACCACGGAAGCTGTGCTACTATCAGGCCTACCCTGTCGGCATCATCTTTTATGCCTCCAATGTAAACTGCGATGTTCAGCAATAGGATTGCCAGCATTATCATTACTGCTCCTATGACGCAATATTTGGCATTGGATTTCCAGTCGCCCGGAATTCCTAGCTTTTTTGCAGTGCTTGAAAGAGTCTTATCCCATATGAAGAATAATGCAAGGGACAGCATACCTATGTGCATGAATGGCACATAGAGATAACTATCATGTGCAAAAATCCAGAATGCCGCAAAACCTGCTATCGAAAGAAAAAAGCTCAAAATAAAGATATTCCTTTGCATGCCTTCTCTTTCTCTACTTCTTTTCGAAATAGCCGCATTTTCCACAGGCGCGCCTGTTCTTATGCTCTGCAAGCCTGATGCCTGCGCCACACTTAGGGCAGTTCTTGCCTTTTTTGTACGCTTTCGTTTCTCGCTCTTTCTTTTTTGGAGCGCCTTTGGGTGCTGCTTTTTTATCGTCTGCCATTCATATCAACCTGCGAATTATTTTTTCTCCTTGGCCTCTTCGGGCTTGGCTGCTGCCTTCTTTTCCTTCTTCGGCTTGCCATACCTTACCTGGACATATTCAGGCTCGTATTTTTCCAGTGATTCCTTGCTGTCATAAGCATGAGCTTCGACTTTGATGCTTGACCTGCCAAATTCGTTTGTTATCTGCCTTACGGCTATGAGCTCGGCTGCTATTCCTGTGCTCTTGGCTATGGGGGTGAAATAGCTTGATTAGCAGAAGCATCA
>CAZBWC010000048.1:1156-3702 GCA_964495395.1 Microcaldota archaeon | reverse complement strand
TGTGCTCTTGGCTATTGCGTCCCGTATTTCTTTTTTGTTGGGTGTTGCGCCTTTGTAGCTGATTCTTGCTTCCATTTCTTTTCTGTCAAGTAGTTTGTTTTCCTTTTCTGATGCTATTGTTACGTCCATTCAATTCACCGCTTATTTCACTCTCTCTATTTTTCTTTTTCCCATTGCTTCAAGCACTTCGGCTTCCTTGCCTGCTTCTGCCTGGCCTTGCATTTCAGCCGGCAATTCCATATCGTAAATCTCATATGTTTGCGGGTCCATAACCTGTATGGTATTGCCGCTTACGGACATTATCTGCACACTTTTCCTGTCTATGATTGGCACCTCGACGTCGGCATCTCCTGGGCTCAGAAGTGTTTTCTTCTGGCCGTCAAAAACGCCTATTCCGGTAATGCGCATCTTAGCTGAGCCATGCTTTCCGGGCTTCGAGCTTTCAATGTTTACAATCCTGCAAGGAATATCGTCAATAATGACGTATTTGCCTTCTCTCATTTCCTTAGCTACTCCAAAAATCTTTTCTGACATAATAACTACCCTAAAAGTATAATTACGATTAATTAATAACGTTAAGTTTTTTAAATGAATTATGATTGTTGCAGATTTGGGTAAGCGCGATGGAATACCATTGTTCAAGCCATCTCGAGGCAGTTTGCCCATTATAGACGCCCATTGCCATCTTGATTCGATGCCTGACTACGCCTTGGAAAACGGCATTTTGCCTGTTACCTGTGGTCATACTCATTCTGCAAACATGAAAAACGTTTCTATTGCCCGGAAGCTCGGCATTCCTTTTGTCCTGGGTATATCCCCGCAGGCTGCCCAGAAAGAGGGCACTGAGAAGCTTGCAGAATGGTCTGATTTTATCAGAAAGCATAAGCCAAATGCCATTGGTGAAATAGGCCTGGATTTTCACTGGGCAAAAACCGAGGAACATAAGCAGCGCCAATATGCTGCGTTCAACAGTATGCTCGAGCTTGCCCATAAGCTGAAGTTGCCAGTAGTAATACATTGCAGGGATGCAGGCGATGAGATGCTGCAAACTATTGAAACGGCCGGAGTGAAAAATTTTATGTGGCATTTCTTTTCTGGCAGCGAAGCACAGGCAAAAAAGGCAATTAATCTTGGTTTTTACCTTTCAATACCTGCATTGCCATCTGCACAACGCAAAAAGGCAATTCTTCTGGCGCCTCTGGAGCAGCTGCTTGTAGAGACTGATTCACCTGCGTGTGCGCCTGCTCCTTCTGACGTGAGAAAAGCTGTGGAATACGTCGCATCGGTAAAAAATCTTGCTTTTGACGAAGTTGCAGTGCAAACAGCTAAAAATGCTGTGCACCTATTTAACCTGCGCCTTTAGGGCGTAAGTGGCACATATGTCTTTTTTACAATCTCTGTTTGGAAAGCCGAAACCCGATATTGCCATACTGGTAGACGGGCCAAACATACTCAGGAAGGCATTTCATATTGACCTGAGCAAGGTTAAGCAGGAGGTTTCCAAATACGGCAGGATACGCGTTGCCAAAGTTTACCTTGACCAGTATGCCTCTGAAAAGCTGATAGAAGCCATAGTCAACCAGGGATTCGACACTGAAATAACTACTGGAGATGTTGATGTTACCATGGCGATAGAGGGAATGCAGTACCTGCTGAATCCTGATATAGACATCCTGGCACTGATGACTCGGGATACTGATTATCGCCCTCTCCTAGTAAAAGCAAGGGAGGATGGCAAGAAATCCATGATAATCGCAACCGATGTTGCTTTCAGTGCTGCATTGAAAAATACTGCGGATACCGGGCTTCTGCTTGAGCTTGACAAACCTGCTGAAAAGAAAGCGCAGAACAAGGAAAAATCCTCTGGTAGCAGCTAGAACGCTTTAGACATGATTATAAACCCTTTGCAAAATATTCACAGTATTGTTTTTGGATAAAACAGTTTTGTAAACTTTTTTCCAAAAGTTTTTGGGGTGTAATAAATATGGGAGACAAGAGACCTTTTGACATATTGAACGGGTCTTTGAACAACACAGTAATTGTTGGTTTAAAAGGCGGCGTGGAATTCAGGGGCATGATGGTTGCATATGACGTGCACATGAACATCGTACTCGAAAAAGCCGAGCAGCTTGTTGACGGCGAAGTCAAGAAGGGCGTTGGCACGATACTTCTAAGAGGAGACAGCGTAACATACATCTCTCCGTCATAGGATTATTATTTTTTTATTTTTCTTATTTTTTGTTCTTTTTCTTAAAATTAAAATCGCTTTCTTTGCTTTCATCTATATCCTCCATTATCTCATCAGTCGTTTTAGCCGTTTTGAGCGTTCCCCATATTTTTCGGAGTTTTTCACGTATTTCCTCATCAGAAGCCATAACTTTCACTGCTCTGCATAAATTCTAAAAATATAAAAATAAAAAAATGGACTCGGAGGGATAAACGCAAACTTTTAGGAAAAGTTTGATCAAAACCTTTTTGTTATTTGAATAAACGGTTTTGGTCAAGCTTTTTTCAAAAGCTTGATTGAACTCTCGGACGGTTACCCG
>CAZBWC010000048.1:0-1146 GCA_964495395.1 Microcaldota archaeon | reverse complement strand
TAGTGTTTTTTTTGGGAATTTTTCAGTAAGCTTATTTGAAATAGATTTAAAAATGAAAGTTGTTGCAACAACAATACAAAAAACACCTCGTGGACTAGACGAAAATTGAAACCGCAGCCTTTTGCTAGCAAAGCAAACGATCTACCGTTGATCTACGAGCCCAACTATCACTACACTTGAAGGGAAGTATTTTTAAATTTCCTTTAACTTATAATTTATCTTCTTGATTTATTACATTTGGCAACAGGAAAGCAACCTTTTTAAACTGTATCGCCCTATCTCTTAACTAAACAAAAGGGTGACTTTAAATGATGGAAAAAATGAATTTAGTCAAATTTGAAAGTACGAGAATAGCAGGCAAACTGCTACTTGGATTGTTCCTGCTCAATTTCGCGGTATTGGCATTTGCCAGCACTCCTGCGGATATAGCAACTGCGTTGAGTTCACTTTGTTCAACTGTCAAAAGTTTCCTTGGAGTTGCACTTCTGCTCATGATTATCTTAGCTGCTGTTACCTATGCAGTAGGCCAAATCATGGGTGCTGAAACACGTGCACGTGCGTCCGTATGGGCAACTGCAATGTTTACTGGTGCTTTGTTTGCGGCAATAATCTACCTGGTTATTCCTTGGGCAATCGACCAGATAACTGATGTTACCTTAGCTTGTTAATTTTTTTCTTTTTAATTTTTTCTATTTTCTTTTTAATCCTTCTTATTTATCATACTACTGGTGATAACGTTGTCATTGTCAATCAGTCCAATCAAGTTGTATGAATATGTGCGTTTATCCGGTAAGCTTTTTGCCGTTTTATTGTTATTGAATCTTATGGCATCGAGCTTTGCGGTTAACCCTGCTGCTATAGGTGATGCGCTAAACCAGCTTTGTACAATGGTAAAAGGCTTTTTAGGGGTTGCAATACTATTGATGGTTACATTAGCAGCTATTACATACGCCGTAGGCCAAATTATGGGTGCTGAAACAAGGGCAAGAGCCTCAGTTTGGGCAACAGCAATGTTTACCGGTGCTATATTTGCAGCCGTAATATTCCTGGTAGTTCCTTGGGTTATTGATACAATAAGCGATGGCACACTGAACGTGCAAGAGGCATGCGAGTGAAACCTTTTGGGAAAAAGGTTTGACAAAATAA
>CAZBWC010000047.1:0-8444 GCA_964495395.1 Microcaldota archaeon | reverse complement strand
ATTCACTGGCTGAGTTTCAACCCCAGGCTGTGCTTGAGCAACGCCATCATCAGCTGGCACGGCATCCTGCTGACCCTCGGAAGCGATTTGTGGCTTGGTGCATCCAAGCAAAACAAACGACAGTAAAAGTCCAATCAACAACATTCTCATATATTTGTTTTTCATAATATCCACCGCTTATCCAACTTTTATATCCTGAGGGGATTCGTACTCTTCCCCAGCACCATCAGTCTTGACTATTTCACCAGCAGTTTCCAGGAAGAGGCCAAATGTATCATCAGCAGCCCCCATGCTGCCAACAGCACCAACAAAGTTCCCGTGTGCTACACGGTCGTCAGCACCATCGAGATACTGCCGGTACTGGCTCAGATAGAAGTCAAGAATAGCTACGTCATGACCTTGCGCAGCAGCAGTGTCCCGGAATTCTTCCATAAGCGGCAGCCGCTCGGTTTCGAACATATCGGCCACTTCAGCCACCTCATCATAAACTTCTTTCTGCTCTTCATGCAGTGCTTCACGCACTTCCGCACTAAGAGGCTCAACCACATCGTGGAATTCTTTGCGGATTCCATCAGCCCTTGCAAGCATTTCCTGGCGCTGCTCTTCAGTCAGCGACTCGTACTGTATTTTCCATTCATCGTACACATCAGACAGGTGTTCTTCAAGCCGCTCTTGAGGATTCACTCCGCAGTCAGAATCAGTAAGGCAAGGCCTTTCGGCATTCCTGTAAAGGTCTTCCG
The DNA here is from genome assembly GCA_964495395.1 of Microcaldota archaeon. Classification (GTDB taxonomy): domain Archaea; phylum Micrarchaeota; class Micrarchaeia; order Anstonellales; family Bilamarchaeaceae; genus DATDYG01. The sequence continues at coordinate 7,704 of CAZBWC010000047.1, read as the reverse complement.
CAACCAGCCGCTCAGGAGTTATTTCAACCATATAAATCCATGCGTCCCTGTTTTCAGGGTTGTTAAGCGCTGTTTCAGCTTCCGCAACTATCTCCTGTGTTTCCGCTATCACCGCTTCCTTATCCATCATGGCAGCAGGGTCTAATTGCACCACCATTATCTGTACAGTCTGCCTGCATGAGGATGCAGAATCTCCGGCGCAGCTATCAAGAAGTTCGCGGACCTCGCTTATCACTTGCCCACAACTTTCACTACCACCGCCTACTGAATCTGCACAACCTGACACCATCTCCTTGAGCAATGCATCATCCTGTTGTTCAAGCAACTTATCGCGCTCCTCCGCAGCCATCCTTTCCAAGGCCATTACATTAGGATGGTTTTCGGGTATGCCCAAATCAGCCAGTCTCTGCAGGTCATCCTTGAATTCATCTGATATTATAGCATCCAATGCATCAAGGGTCAGTGCTGGAAGGGTGTTGTCAAGTGCCTCGCTGCTTGCTTCAGGAAGAACTCCCGGCTCGGGAAGAGCCTCCAGCTGGACTCCGGTATCAGGGAATTGCTCGTTATACTGTTCGCTATATTCCCGCTCCAGGGTATCGAGCTCGGTTATTTTCTGTTCGTCTGAAAGGTCCACGCCATCGTATATTGCATCCCGCTTTTCATAGAATTCCGTGCGAAGGTCTGCGACACCGCCAAATTCCTCTGGGGTCAAAAGCGCCTCATCTTCTGTGCCAAGCGATTCCTGAAGCTTGAGGTATTCCGCATATGTTTCTGGCGAAACATCTACAGGAACCTGCTTAGTGCGCTCCTCGAATGCTTCATATTCCTGTGTGGCAAGTTCTTTCTCTGCATCACTAAGCGCCTCACCATGCCGCTCCTCAATTTGATTCAGAAACTCCTCGTGAGTGACAATCGGCTCGCCGACCACTTCTGTTTCAACAGCATCGCCGTTTTTTACATCATCCAGCAGCTCGTTTTCCTTTAAGAGGTCGTTCTCTGCCTCGCCTACAGGCAGGCCAGCATCTACTGCAAGCGCCATAGCCTCGCCATATGCATTGGCAATAGCATCACGCTCGCCCTGGCCATCAGTATATATGTAGGTATCGCCTTCAGGAGTTCTGTAGGTATGCACATCGGAATCAGGAGACTCATCGGAAGTGTATGAAAATGTTGCCCCTGATTCAGTATCCAAATAATAATAGGTGCTGCCTGATGCACAACCACCATAGCAACCGTAATAAGGCGTTTCGACTTCTTCGCCAGTAACCGCATCCTTGAGAGTGTAAATATTCACATAGCTGCCGTCTTCAGTACGCTCGGTGCGCGATTCACTTACAAGCTCCTGGCCAGTACCCGGGTCAGTATATTTATATACATAAGAACTCTCACCTGTATCCGAATTGTATTTTGATTCCGAATAACTCGTATATACCGTGCCAGTCGCAGGATCGGTATAACTGTTTGTGGACTTGCTCTCGCCAGTATCAGGGTCATATGTTGATTCGTAAACTGATACTGACTCTTTACCTGAATGCGGGTCAATCCAGTTGTTCGTTGATTTCGAGGTGCTGGTGCCATCGGGATTATTGGTGTATTCTGAATAACTCGTGCTTGTGCTTTCCTTTTTTTCTCCGGTTTCCCAGTCAACATAATCGCCTTTGTAGGTAGATTCGGAAACAGTAGTTGTAGAACCGTCGGCATTAGTTACCGTTCTCGATGTAGAGGTGCTGGTGCTTTTGGTGCTGACGATTTCCCCCGTCCGCCAATCCGGATAGCTTGATTCCCAATTCGACTCGTAAACAGTTGAGCCGTCATCGCCAGTATAGCTTTTTGAAGTGCTTGTACTGCCATAAGTCTGGCCGGTTCTTGAATCAGTTGACTGGCTCTCTGACTCGTAAACGGTTGCACCCGAAGAATCAGTATAGCTTCTGTAGGTATTGGTGCTCGAATAGGTTACCTGCTCCTGTGTTACTGGATCGTAGTAGTTGGAAACAGACTCGGTAATCTGTGCACCGTTTGCATCAGTGTAGCTTTTGGAAGTTGAGGTGCTGGTAACTAATTCCCCTGTCTGATAGTCGCGATATTGTGAACTGCTTTCCCAGACAGTATTGCCTGACGAATCAGTATAGCTTGTGGATGTCGAGGTAGTCGTGTATGTTTCGCCGGTTGAAGGGTCAACATAGCTGTTTGTGCTGGTATAGGTACGCGAACCTGTATTCGGGTCATATGTTTCAACGCTTGTGTAACCAGTACCACTATAGGTGGTAGTTTGGACTCCTGTTGTCGAATCAGTAGTAGTGGTTGTGGATGTCGAGGTTGTTGAACTGTCATAAGACCCGCCTGTTCCTGTGTATGTCCCTGAGTCATATGTGCCTGTGCCAGATGATGAATCTCCAGAGTATGTTCCGCTATCAGAGCTTGTAGATGTGGAGCTTTCGGAAGACGATGTTTCTGATGATGAGCTTTCTGAGGAGGACGTTTCTGATGACGAACTTTCAGAAGAAGATGAATCAGATGACGACTCCCCTTCGAACTTCGCAGTTTTGTCAGCGTGCCTGAAATAATGATTCGCGAATGCAACATTTGCAAACAAAACCAGAACAAGACCAAATACCAACAATTTACCGAAAGAGCTTTTAGTAAACATGAGAAGGCTTAAACAAAGCAACTTTAAAAAGTTTGTTGTATTCAGAAAGCAAAACCTGCCTATAATGACGCAACCAGTCGCAGATACCTCACTATTTTTAAGTGCTTACAAAGTAAGGTTTATTATTATGATTAGGGTTATGGTGTAATATCGGGTGATATTAATGGATAGGGTAAAAACGGGAATTTCTGGCCTTGATGAAATGTTGAATGGCGGCATTCCGATGCGCAGGCACGTTGCACTATACGGAGGCCCAGGTGTGGGTAAAACATCGTTTGCATTTGAATATTTATACAGGGGAGCAAAAAAAGACGAGGCAGGATTGTACATAAGCCTTGAGGAAACCCCTGACGACATAATAATGAACATGAAAAACACCTTTCCGCTCATGAAGGATATTGACAAGCTTATTGAGAGCAAAATGCTCGAGATAATCAAGCCGGACAAGCTCAAGATAGAGGAAGTGGCAAACCTGCTTGAGGACAGGATAGTATCGAATAAGGTAAAGCGTGCTGTGATAGATTCGGCAACGATGCTGAGGCTCGGCGCAAAGGACGATATGCAATACAGGCAGATGCTCTTTGAGTTTCTTTCGCTACTGAGGAATCTTGATTGTACTACTATAACTACACTGGAAGCAACTACGAGCAGAAAGGAGCTGCTCACTTTCGATATAGAGCATTTCGTAATGGACGGCATAATAAACCTATATAACCTCGACAGGGAGGACAGGAGGATACGCGCACTCGAGGTTATGAAAATGAGGGGCACCGAACACTCAAGGGAGCTCGTGCCATTCAAGGTTACGCCAGCAGGCATCAAAGTATACGTAGGCGAAAAAGTATTCTAGAATGGTAATTATGAAACGAGCACTAGCATTTGTTATGCTGACAGCGATTGTTGCAATAGGGCTTTCTGTAGTGTTAGGCCTGGTGACAACCGGCTGGCAGGGCGGCCTGCTGCTATTCTCAGCAACTCTTTTAGGCTATTATATATACACGCAATTCGAAGTCAGCTGGACTGAAAGCCTCCTCGCATGTACAATAAGCCTGCTTGCCGGGATGGCTGTTGCGGGATGGGACTTAACATTAAATATGCTGGTGCCGTTTAGTATTTTTCTCGTATTTCCCAAGGCAATCATAGGGTGGAGAAAAAGGATATTCAGCAAAGCAGGAAGTGAAGCCAATGTATGATCACAGGAAAACCGAAAAGGAAATATTGAAATTCTGGAAAACAAAAAAAAAGAGAGATCAATAGAAAAAGGCAAATGCCGATGGCAAAAAATTCTATTTCTGCGACGGCCCGCCGTATGCCACAGGAAACATACATCCTGGAACAGGATGGAACAAGAGCATAAAGGATTTTGTATGCAGATACTGGAGGGCCAATGGCTATGACGTCCGGTCCCAGGCAGGGTTTGATACGCATGGCTTGCCAATAGAGGTCAAGGTAGAGAAGGAAATGGGCATAAAAAACAAGGGCGAAATCGAAGAGACAGGCATAGACAAATTCACCCAGAAATGCAAGGCATTTGCAACCAAGTACATAAAGCTCATGAACGGCCAGTTCGCACAATTAGGCGTGTGGATGGATTTTGACAAGCCGTATATCACTTATGAAGACTCATATATTGCAGCATCATGGAAAACCCTGAAGCAGGCACATGAGAAGGGCCTGATGCACGAAGGAGTATATGTATTGCCCTATTGCTACCGCTGCGAAACAACCATGGCAAATTATGAGCTCGAATACGACGATGAGACAGACCCGAGCGTATATGTGAAATTCAAGAGCAGGGAAAAGGAAAATGAATATTTCATAATATGGACAACTACTCCATGGACGCTGGTTGCAAACATGGGCATAATGGTGCACCCCACATTCAGATACGTAAGAGTAAAAGTCGACGGGGAAGAATGGTGGGTTGCAAAGGACCGCATGGACCATTTGCTGGGCCTGTTGGGAAAAAGCGGTGTGGTACTCGAAGAGCTTAGCGGCAAAAAGCTGGAAGGCAGACATTATGAACACCCGTTTCAGGACCTCATAAACAAGCAGGCAGAAAGAAGGATAGTATTGAGCGATGAATACGTCACAGTAGAAGACGGCTCAGGGCTTGTGCATACCTCCCCAGGAACCGGGCCTGAAGATTTCATAATAGGCAAGCGATTTGGAATTGAGCCATTCTGCCCTATAGATGAGCATGGAAATTACACCGCAGAAGCAGGAGAGCGCTTCGCAGGCAAAAACGTCAAAGCAACTAATCCCGAAATAATCGAGCTGTTGGAACAGAGAGGAATACTCATAAGGCAGGAACGGATAAGGCACAGGTATCCGCATTGCTGGAGATGCAAGACGCCCCTGATATTCATGACCACGAAGCAGTGGTTCATAACAATATCCAAGTTCAAGGAAAAGATGCTCAGCGAAATAGAGAACGTAAACTGGCATCCTGATTTTGCGAAAATACGCTTCAGAGAGTTCGTGGAAAATGCGCCTGACTGGTGCATATCCAGGCAGAGATACTGGGGCATACCACTGCCGATATGGAAATGTGATAAATGCAGCAAGATACGCGTAGTCGGATCTCCGGATGAAATATCAAAAGTAAAGGAACTTCACAGGCCGTATATAGATAAGGTTACACTCAAATGCGAATGCAAGTCAGAGATGCACCGGGTGCCTGACGTGCTCGATGTGTGGTTTGATTCAGGCAACGCGGTATGGGCATCACTATCTGACAAAGATATTGAAAGATACGGCGACCGCACTGACATGATAATAGAGGGCCAGGACCAGTTCAGAGGATGGTTTTACTCGCTTCTGGGCTCAGGAGTCATAAGATATGACCAGATACCGTACAAAAGGCTGCTAATGCATGGATTTTTCGTCGATGAAAAAGGCCAAAAGATGAGCAAATCGCTCGGTAATTTCGTACCGCTTGAAGAGATACTTGAAAAATACGGTGCAGACAGCTTCAGGCTCTGGTCACTTAGCAACACCATCTGGGAAGAACTCAGGTTCAACTGGGAGGAACTGAGGAAATCAAATGGCGACCTTAACATACTCGCAAATCTCGTAACCTTTTTGGAAAGGTTCCATACAGGAAAAAACATCAGCACTGAACCAGGGACATTTGAGCTGGAAGACGAATGGATAATATCAGAATGCGAAAGCATGCTTGCAGGATTCAAAAGCGCATGTGAAAGCTATGAAATAAACAAGGCAATAAAGCTGCTCAGGCAATTCTGGGTAGAAGAGCTGAGCAGGTTTTACATGAAGATAGCCAAGGAAAGGATAAATAAAGATGAAAATGCCGAAGCTGCACTGTACACATTATATTATGTTAACAGAAAGATGCTGATCCCCCTAAGTATGGTATCACCATTCATTGCAGAAAGCTTATACCAGTCATTTTTCAGGAAGTTCGAAAAGGAAGAAAGCGTGTTTCTGCTTAAGTTCCCGAACGTTGATGAAACTAAGCCTAATAAGGTTCTTGGAAAGCAGATGGAGATCGCCAAACAGCTCGTATCAGAAATGCTGGAGCTCAGGCAGGAAGCAAAGCTGAAGCTCAGGTGGCCTGTGAGAACTCTTTACGTTGAGACAAAGTCCCACGATGTAATGGAAGCAGTGAAGCTTCTTGCAGGAATAATAAGGAGACTTTGCAATGTCAAGGCAATCGAACTTGTTGAAAAGGCTCCTGAAGGCAAGGATTTTGCAGGAAAGAGCCTTGAAAATGCAAACATATGCGTTTCAACAAAGCTCGATGAGGAGCTTTACGAAGAGGGTATGGTTAACGAAATCAAGAGAAGAGTACAGATGCTCCGCAAGCAGGTTGGCTGTGTGGAAAAAGACGTGATAACGATTTACCTTGCAAGCGACAAGGAGATAGACGCCATAGTTGAAAGAGGCAAGGAAAGGATACTCAAAGACGTAAATGCAGGCAGCATAATAAAGGAAGAGCTCAAGGAAATGCAGGCTTATGATATAGACGGGCATGAGATAAAGCTGGCTGTTGTGAAAAAGAAGAAGTGAAATTCGGTAGGAACAGAATTTATAAAATAATGCACTCAAAACAACAATTATGAAAACACTTGCTTTGGCAACAGGTACTGGAACCTTATCTAGCACAGGAACCAGGATGTGCAGGATAGAACCGCCACGTATTCTTAGAAGAGCTTTAGATAGGTGGCATGAACGAGGTTCAGGAAAAGCAAGTAGGCCTGTTGTATATGACCCTGAAGCACTTCAAAAGCAACTTCAAGTATTGACAGCTAGAAGGGGCGAGCTGAAGTTTGGACAGTATGAGGGAAGATGGATTTTAATTGGGAATATACTGCCAGAAACAGGAGGGGTTTACGCCAAAGAATATTATGACCCTAAAACAGATAGAATCGCAGTACCTCAACCAAAGAAAAGTGTTTGGGAAAAAATTGAAAATGGCGGATTATATATACTAACTGCAGGGATGCTAAACGTTATATCATTAGGATTAGTTACCATTATAGAACTAGCTTTGCTGATTTCCGATAGCATAAAACTTGCGGTTAACAAACATGAAATCGGAAAAATAAAAAAGCAACTTGCTGTTGCAGAAGAACAGAGCGGCTGATACAAAATAAGTTTATCTCTCGTACCTGTCATTGTGCTGGTTGGCATTCGGATTTTCCGTTGCCTTGAACTGACCCCTTTTATCCAAGTCGCTCCAGCAGCGCTTGCAGATGAATATCTTGCCTTTGTCCTTCCTTCTCGAGCTTTTTACCTGTAGCACGTCAACTCTCTTCTTGCAGTAATTGCAGACATCAGTCTTTGCCGTAAGCTTACCTGAAATTTCACAAGTCATAATAGACATAAAATCAACTAGCAAATAATGAGTATAAACGTTTTTAAAGGGCAACCAGAGGGGGCAGAACCCCCTCTAGTTCCCCTAGGTCTCCTGACTCCCCCACGACTACTTGGAATGGCAAGCACACAGGGTTTGGCTAAGGTAATAAAATGCTACAATGACGATTTAGATAACCCCGACAATACTATAGGCAGACAATATGCACCAGCCACAT
>CAZBWC010000046.1:0-8474 GCA_964495395.1 Microcaldota archaeon | reverse complement strand
ATAGAAGCCATGTGCCCGTGTACCATAGTAGTAATCAGGAGGAGAAATATCATGAACTATATTAGAAATCAGGCGATTGTTGGAACTTTCCTCAAAAGAAAATCCGTAGGTATCGATGTTTGATGAACTCACGTTGGAAATGATATTCCCCGAAATAGTATTATTAGAGCTGTTGGTTCGCACCTTGAAACCATTTTGGGCGCCGTCAATCAGGTTTGAGGTAAAGTTGCCGTTAGTAGCCTTATACAGATTTATTGCCCATTGGGATGAGGAAATGTTATTTCCATACACTGTTGCGCCAGATGAGGTATGGATATAGACTGCTGTAGTACCCCTGGATATTGAATTTGATGAAACAGTATTGTTGTTGCCGTTACCAATGAAGACTGCATAGGTGGCGTTTGAAATGACGTTATTCAGAATCCTGCTGTTTGAGCTGTAACTTGTAATTATGCCTTTTTGCAACCACGAGGAAGCAGATATAGTATTGGACTGGACCAGGTGATTGTTTGAATTGCTCAGTGATATAGCATATAGGGAATTGCCATAAAGGCTGTTTCCGGTTATTGATGCGCTATTAGAAGTAGAGGTAACAGAAATGCCTATTGAAAAGTTGTTTATTGCGCACGAGGCGATAGTAGCCTTGTTTCCTGATACCAGTATACCATTCCCGCTGCCATCTCCAGTCAGAGTATGGCCATTGCAATCGAGATTGACGTTATTGGCAGTTATAGACAGGCACTGCCCCGAGCTAGACAGGTCTGCGGTAAGCACATAATCGCCACCAGCACTTATTGTGCCGCATGAAGACAATTCAGTCGCAGCAAATGCAGTAGAGGCAAGGATGATGGACAGTAATAAAACACGTTTAACTAAAGCCCCCCACATGATATTAATTATAGTATAGGAGATTTATAAATCTTGCTGATTAGCAGTCAGATGTTTTTAACGGCAAGAGAAACTATCTTCGTCATATGGGTTTCAGGACCGTAGACCTCTGTTTCAATGCCCAATTCTTTTCCAAGTTTGCGCATTGCTGCAAGGCCTTCTTCATAATTAGGCCCGCCGCGCCTGACAAAAATTTTGAAATTATTTTTCTTAAGTTTGTCCTTGTATTCGCGCAATGCACGTATAATGCCCTTGAATGTTTTTGCAACATCAGTGAAATTTGCAACCCCACCACCAATCATAAGCACTTTGCCATGTGAATCAGGGTATCTTGTTGCCAGGTCAAGCACTGTTTTTGCGTACTGGTAGGTCTCCGCCTCGTTAGGGTCGCCGCTGTATTCACCGTAGTTGCCAAGCTCATTGCCCTTGCCTAAATCGATCACGGTATCAGTGTAAATAACACTCGCACCGCCGCCAGCAACAAGAAGCCATATGCGCCCTTTTGGATTTATGACGGTAAGCTTAAGCGAGGCGCCTGTTTTTGCATCTAAACTGGAAATAAATTTCTCCTCGGGATAAGGCTCTCTGCCAAATGAATCTGGAAATTCCAGTTCGCCCCATTTTTCAGCATCCTTGAATGCAGCGCAATCATCAACTTCAACAACAAGGCCAAGAGCAATGGCATTGCCGCTGCTGTCAAATGCAAGCGGATTGCTTTCAAGATACACCAGGTCAGCATCGACAAAATACCGATAAACAGATTTGATGAAACTGAAAAGCATTGCACTGCGCCCCTTAGGGACCATTGGAAGCTTTTTCTGTAAATCGGCATCGCTCAATTCGCTGCCTACGGGAACAGTTATGCGCACCAGCTTATCCCAGTGCTCCTCAACATCCATGCCGCCCTTGTCAGAAAAGAGGATGACGTCTTCATTGCGCTCTGACAGTATTGCGAAGAAATATTCGCCATCGTGTGGAATAAAAGGCTCTACGATAAAATGCGTCAATTTGCCTTTAGTTCCTCCGATTTCAGTTTCTTTGCCCATGTGCTCTTTTATGAATTTTTTCACTGCGGCATAATCAGCATTGAGCAGAACTAGGTTGTTTTTGCCTTTCTTGGTAAAGAGCTGGTCTGGTTTTGCCACAAGTTTTTTTGTGAGCAGCCATGGGTGCTGCTTTGCAAGTAAATCCATGTCCGTGTCAGGAGTGACCTGTGCGCACTCCAACTTAGGGAAAGCGACTAGATTTTCAGAAAGCATTCTCTTTGCATCGTATTCGCGGATTTTTTTCCTAGGAATGCGAATCACCCGGTAAACACTCTATGGCTTTTCGGAGCAGGCGGAAGACTTCCTCGCCTTTTCGAGCCATGGTTTCTTCCACTTCTCCGTGGGAAAGTTTTGCATCAGGCTGGATGCCGGCTGCCCAATTGGTACCGATGGCAAGAACAGCATATGGAATGCCAAGCTCGTTCGCCAATATGGCTTCGTAGACTGCCGTCATGCCGGCCAGGTTTGCGCCTAGTATCTTGAGTGCCCGTATGTCTGCCGGAGTTTCGAATCGTGGACCGTAGGTAAGGGCCAAAACAGCGCCAGAACGCAATTGAACGCCCACATCTGCTGCAGCATCTTGCATCAGGGTATTGAGCAAAGGACTAAACAATGCCGAACTATCACGGTGTTGCGGACGGCCATCAGGGAAACTATGAGTATATGTGATGGCCTTGCCATCCAGGAGAAGGTGATAAGTCAGCGCATCGCTGCACAGTATAAGTTGTCCAGGGGCATAGCCATCTATGATACCAACCGCGCTGCTTGCAAAAATGGCAGTTGCCTCCAATTCACGGGCTGCATCGATATGCGCTTTGTGGTTTACATTGTGAGGCGGCACTGTATGCTCCGCCCCGTGGCGCCTTATAGCATAGACATCGTGATCACCGATTCTGCTGGTCAGTACGGGCACTGGACCAAACCTGGTATGCACTGTCTCGCCATGACCTTGCAGCTTACTTGCAAAGCCACTGCCACCAATAACGAGAACCTTAGCCATAACCCATCACTCCATATTCCTTATTATCGCATCCCCGAACTCGGAGCACTTGACTTCCTTTGCCCCTTCCATCTGGCGGGCAAAGTCATACGTTACAATCTTTTGTGCGATGGTCTTTTCAAACGCTTTGGTTATTGCATCTGCTGCTTCCTGCCAACCCATGTATTCAAGCATCATAACTCCAGAAAGAAGCAGTGAACCAGGGTTAACCTTGTCCTGGCCTGCATGCTTGGGTGCAGTGCCATGCGTTGCTTCAAATAACGCGTGCCCAGTAACATAATTGATATTGCCGCCAGGGGCTATTCCAAGCCCACCTACCTGCGCTGCTGCTGCATCACTTAAGTAATCGCCATTAAGGTTCATTGTTGCAAGCACATCGTATTCATCGGGCCTGAGCAGAATCTGCTGCAGCATCGAATCAGCAATGCGATCATTTATGATTATTTTCCCTTCAGCAGAAGCGCCAGCCTTTACGTCAGCCTCTGAAACCACTTTATCAGCAAATTTTTCCTTTGCCACTTCGTAACCCCATTTCATGAATGCACCTTCGGTGAATTTCATTATGTTCCCTTTGTGGACAATGGTAACTGTTTTACGCCCATGGGCAATTGCATAATTTATTGCAGCTTCTACGAGCCTCTTTGTACGTGCAATGCTGATAGGCTTAATTCCTATCCCGCTGTCTTCTGGGATGCTTTTGCCCATTTCAGCCTTAAGGAAATGCAATAGCTTCTTCACTTCAGGAGTGCCTTGCTCCCATTCTATGCCTGAATAAACATCTTCGGTATTTTCCCTGAAGATGACAACATCAAGCTTTTCCGGGTTTTTAACAGGGTTAGGCACGCCGTCATAATAGCGCACTGGCCTTACGCAACAGTATAAGTCAAGCTTCTGACGCATTGTAACGTTTAAGCTCCTGTGGCCACCACCTATCGGGGTAGTCAAGGGGCCTTTAATTGCAACAAGGTATTCCTGTACTGCTTTTACAGTATCATCAGGCAAATAGGTCTGCCATTTTTCGAAACTTTCGTCACCAGCATAAAGCTTGAACCATGAAATTTTCTTTTCGCCGCCGTAGGATTTCTTAACAGCAGCATCAGTAACTTTCTGGAAAACAGGCCATATGTCCATGCCCGTGCCATCGCCGCGGATGTATGGAACAATTGGCACATTGGGCACATTTAGCTTGCCGTAACCTGCACTCGTTATCTTTTCGCCCTCGGTCGGAGGGGTTATGTGTTCGAAGTTTGCGTTTGCCATAGAGACACCATTTAGCATGATTATTTTACATGAAAGTTGTCAGCTGTATTTGGCACAGCAGCCATATTAGTTATTCTTGCTTTTAACGTAATTTATCAACCCGCCAACAAGCAGCATCGAAACTTCCCGCGGACTCAGGTCATACTTGAGAGTGAAATCAAATCCTTTTGTAACGTTTCTTGCCTGCAGGCTGCCGCCATTCTGCAAGCCATCCCTTATTGATAAAATGGCAATCTTGTCACCCTGCTCTAGCTTATCGTACACTGCAGCATCGGCAAATGTCAAAGGCAAAATACCGAAGTTAACAAGATTGGCCTTGTGGATTCTTGCAAATGTTTTTACTATAACTGCCTTTACCCCCAGGTAGAGTGGAGCAATTGCCGCGTGCTCCCTGCTTGAACCCTGGCCATAATTGTCGCCGCCGATTATTATGCCGCCCTGCTTTTCCTTTGCACGCTTGACAAATGTAGGGTCAACATTGCAGAATACGTATTCACTGATTGCAGGAACATTGCTGCGCAAAGGCAGTATTTTAGCACCCGCAGGCATTATGTGGTCAGTGGTAACGTTGTCACCAGTTTTTATCAGGACTTCCTTTTCAATGCTATCAGACAGGTCACGCATTTCAGGCAAAGGCTTAATGTTTGGACCTCTGCGAATGCTTACTGCATCACGGTCAGCAGGCGGCTTAATTATCATTGAATCATCAATCTCAAGCCTTTCCGGCCAGTTGATTTTCGGCGCATGGCCAAGGTCACGCGGATCAGTGATTTTGCCGGTAAGCGCACATGCAGCACAGACTTCAGGCGATGTCAGATAGACAAATGCATCTTTTGTACCGCATCGTCCCTCGAAATTGCGGTTAAATGAGCGCACGCTGACACTGCCACTTGCAGGAGCCTGCCCCATGCCTATGCAAGGGCCGCAAGCACTTTCAAGTATGCGTGCACCTGCAGAAATAAGGTCTGCCAATGCACCATTGCGTGCAATCTGCTCATAGACCTGCTTTGAGCCAGGCACTACTGAGAAACTCACGCTAGGATGGACTTTCTTGCCCTTCATAATAGAAGCAACAGTCATCAGGTCGCGGAAAGAGGAATTGGTACATGAGCCTATGATGACCTGGTGCACTTCCTTGCCGGCAATTTTGCTTACAGGCACTATTTTATCAGGCGAATGAGGCTCGGCAATCATTGGCTCGAGAGTGCTCAAATCGAGTTCGATTATTTCGCCATAATCAGAGTCCCGTTCGTCAGAATGAAGCTCTTTGTATACCTGCTCGCGCCCCTGCATATGCAGATATTCGCGTGTGCGGTCGTCGCTCGGAAAAATGCTGGTGGTTGCGCCCAGTTCAGCACCCATGTTCGTAATAGTAGAGCGCTCTGGCACGCTCAGTGATTTTACTCCAGAACCAAAGTATTCGAATATCTTGTTCTTGCCGCCTTTTACCGTAAGCCTTCGGAGCAACTCGAGTATTACGTCCTTTGCAGCGCACCACTCGCGGAGCTGGCCGGTTAGCCGCACGCCGATGATTTTAGGCATGATGAAATAGAATGCATCCCCGCCCATCGCGGTTGCAACGTCAAGGCCGCCTGCACCTATTGCAAGCATACCCGCACCGCCGCATGTTGGCGTGTGAGAATCGCTTCCGAGTAATGTTTTGCCAGGCGCGCTGTAACGCTCAAGATGCACCTGGTGGCATATGCCATTGCCCGGCCTGGAGAAATCAACGCCAAACTTCGCAGCAGTGCTTTGAAGATATAAATGGTCATCGGGATTCATGAAATCTGTCTGGAGCATGTTGTGGTCTACGTAACTTACGGCGGTTTCTACGCGCACTCCGGGCAAACCCATTGCCTCGAATTCCAGGAATGCCATGGTGCCAGTAGCATCCTGAGTAAGCGTCTGGTCTATTTTTATGGCTATTTCACTGCCTTCTTTCAGCTCGCCCTCTACCAAATGTGCTCTCAGTATTTTTTCAGTTATAGAAGCCATCCCGACCACCTTTGACTTATAATATAATCTTAGGACTTTACTCTCTAGAAAGCTTTTTAAAACTTGAACAATCGTTTAAGTGTACATCGGCAAAAGACGAATTAAGCTGCCTCCAGCTCGATGTACCCCCAATGAGGCGGAGTTTCATCGCCATTTGAACGAGACCAAAAATATTGAAAACTCTGGCTGATAAAGTCCAATCTTTAAAAATAGGTGTCCATAAGTAGGCATATATGAGTATTTCACAAAAGCTTAGTGCATGGAGAGCAACTACCAAGAAGCCTAATCCTTTGAAAACGGAGATGGTCAGGGAACTTAGAGGATTCGTAGAAAGAGGCAGGGCAACTATAGATGATCGCGTTTATACCCCTGAATTCGGAGGACAACTGGCACAAGACATTACTGTTGCAGCCTTGAAGAGAGGATTATGTGCAGGACTTGCCCCAGACCGCGAGCACAAACGATTCTTCGTAGGTGACTTACTGGACGGATTTACTGTAAATGCTGCTGACGGCAGAGAAATAGCAATTATGATAGCAGTGGATTGTGAAGCTAATACCGATTTAACCAATATACATACCCACACAGTCACAGGAATAAAGGGAGCTAAGCTGTTTCAGATGTTTGAAATTATAATTATAGACAGCTTGGAAAAGAAGCTCTGGCACCCAAACGATGCAGAAAGAGCATTATTCGAAGCATGCCCTTATGACCCACTAGATGTTTTTGTTGCTGACAAAGCCGTAGCTGAGAGAGTACGTACTATGGCTGTAGAAGATACTGGCAGGACAGACATACCTCCTGTATTTGGCACTTCAGCTGCAATATTTTTTTCACCCTATCCGCATTTGGAAGTCATGAATATGATAAAGGTCCTAGGTGAAGACGCCAGTAAAGGCTTTCTAAGACGATTAGGCATAGGAAGTGCAATGCAACTCTCTGATGTTCAGGAAGAGTTGATAAGAGGTATTGCTTATGAAAGATATATGACAGCATTAAAACAAGCCTTTGGCCCAGGCTCAGGGGTAGATGAAACATACGGAATGGGACAGGCTATGCAGATAATTGAAAAAGTAGCAGATATTAAATGCAGGGCAGCAGGCTAGAGCCCACCACAAGGTTTATATATAACGTATGAGTATCTTATTTACCACAAGTTAGATTAAATTAGGACAAATAACAGGTGATAACCAATGAACGATGCATTAGAGATACTTAGACAAGGTACTGCAACTGACATAGTAATACTTGAAGCAGTTAAGACAGTTATGAGGCATTCAACAGTGGCAACCATACCCCGTCAGACATTAGAACTAATGGCAAAGGTAGCAGAAGATGGAAAACTACAGAGCCCGGAGGGCATCAGGGCAAGAATTAAGGCATTGGCAGTAATAGACATGGCTCATGAAGCAGGCTACGACATCTTACCAGTTCTTGATATAGTTGAAAGACTTGCAACACCAGCGATCGGGGAATACCGTAGCCTAAGGGAAGATACTGATGAGGAGGACTTAGGAGGAGAGTCAGAAGAGATCAGAGAACTCGGATTACACGGAATAGTAAAAACCGAAGGAGAGGATGGAAAAATTACGGTCAGCAGAGCAGCTATGAGGATAGTAAATGCATGGAAGAGAAGGGATTATGAAGAGGAAATTGATGAAGCGCATGCAGGGGCACGGTGTCCAAAATTAATAGAAGATCTTATAGCATTGGCCAAGCAACATGGAAGAGACATGGAAACGCCGAGTAGGATTAAACCTGAAACCGCCAACATAAGGATACTGCGCCTTGAACGTGGGTTGCACCTTGAAGGAGACGGATTGATGCTCCCTCCAGTAATCAGACCACCTGCAGGCCCAGCAGCAGAAGCTAAAAAACCGCAAGCCCGCTTACGAAGCTAATTATTTATAGCAGCACGCTCTTTTTGAAGTGTTTACACCGGGACATACATTATTAAAGTAATTTATGGCATATAATGTCCATGCATGGAGTAAGAAGGCTGGTAACAGTTGGATCTGCTTCTCCAGTGCAGCAAAAACCTTTTTTTCGGACAGTATTGCCTTTATTGGGAACGTTTGCTACTAATTTATTTGCACCTGCAGCAGCTTTTGCTGAACAGGCTAAACCTAATCCTCCAAAAGCTGCTGACGCACAAAAACCTACTGATACTACTACGATAAGCTGCGGCATAGACTGCTCTATGGTAGTTGAATCATCAGGCGGTAAAGTAAACAGGATTTCAATAGATGACGGCACCGGAAAGTTGATTCCTGCAGGCGTCGGGA
>CAZBWC010000045.1:4248-8689 GCA_964495395.1 Microcaldota archaeon | reverse complement strand
GAACAGGAAAAGAGAGATGCAACAGCAGAAAAAGCCCAGAGAGAACAGGAAAAACTAGATGCTGCAAGGGAAAAGGCTGAAAAAGAGCAAGAGAAAAGAGATGCTGCAGCTGAGAAAGCACAAAGAGAACAGGAAAAGAGAGATGCAACAGCAGAAAAAGCCCAGAGAGAACAGGAAAAACGAGATGCTGCAAGGGAAAAGGCTGAAAAAGAGCAAGAGAAAAGAGATGCTGAGGAAGCCAGAAACGCCAGGCTAGAAGCCAGCAGAAAAAGGCAGGATGAAGCAGAAGAGAAAAGAGCCAAGGAAGAGGAAAAACGACAGAAACGCGAAGAAGAAAGTAAGAAGAAAGAAGAGGAAAAACAGAAAAAAGACGACGAAAAAGAAGCTCAAAGAAGAAGAAAGCAAAAAGAACAGGATGATAAAGATTATGGCCCAGACTGTTATACAAACAGCAAGGGAGAAGTAAAATGCAAGCACATGCCTAAATAAGGAGGTCAGTAACATGGTAACCCGATTAGCAAAACTAGCAAGCTCAAGAACTGCAGAGCAGCATATGCCCAGGTTCTTAGCCTCAGCAACAGTTCTCCTGAGCCTTTTGCCAGGATGCGTGGCTAAGCCACCTGTGGCTGGACCAGAGGCACAAGCAACTGCTGCTGGAAGAGAAAAAGCAATGGCAGAAGCTGAAGCACAAAAAAAAGAACGTAGAGAAGAGGCTAGAGAAGAAGCCCACGATAAACAAAAATCTGAACTGGAAGTATTGAGAGCTAAAAGCGGCATGGAACCGGCAGCATTGGCTGAGCGAACCCGACTTGAAGAGGAAGCGTATGCAAGAAGGGAAGAAGCTCGGATCAGAAGAGAAGATGCAGCTGAGGAAGCTAGAGAAAAGGCTGATAGATATAGAGAGGAAAGAAAACTAAGAGAAGCTGAAGAGAGAAAAAGAGAAGAAGCAGAGAAACTTAGGAGGGAAAGGGACAGAAAACCTCCAGAAGAAAGAAAACCAGATGACAGGGATGAGGCTGAAATAAGGCGAGAAGCTGAGAGAGAACGAAGAGCTGATGAAAGAGAACGCAGAGAGGAACGAGAAGAACAACGTAGAAAGGAGAAGTGTCAAAAGTATCTAGGAAAATGGAAACTAGAGGCCGCACAGAGAGTGAAGCAAGAGATAGAAGATTCAGGAATAAGAGATGTTGCATATAAAGAGATGCAATTACGAGTCAGAATAGAAGAGATTGGGCTTGAGCTGCACGAAATATATGAGCAACTGGGGAAAGACCATGGTCCCGCAGCACTTGCACAAAGAGCAACGCAACTAGAATCTGAGGCAAGGAGAACAGAACATGAATTGCCTGAAGTTCAGAATGCGCCGCCAGGGCAATTTAGAGAAGATGAAGGAAAGGCCATGCAAGAAATGAAGGAAGCTGAAGATTGTGCTAAACGATATGGAAAAGACAAACCACAGCCAGAACAGCGTGGAGTTAAGCCAGCTGGAGCTTCCCCTTAAACTGAGGCAACTTTTCGCAGGGTATTAGGTTTTTAAGCGCTATCTTTCAATAAAGGAATAACTCTTTTCTAAGTGCTGGCTTACAGCCGTTCTCGCAGCAGCTTGTAGCATTATGCTTAGAATGAAATGGTGAAACTTATATGGTACGAAAGGAATTTGTAGTCGAAGAAGTCCAGAAGCTGATGAATGACGTAGAGCACATAAGGAACGTCGCAATCGTAGCGCACGTTGACCACGGCAAGACCACTTTAACAGATTCGCTTGTGGCAAGGGCAGGCCTGATAAACAAGGAACTTGCAGGCTCACAGAGAGTGATGGACTTTGACCCCCAGGAGCAGGCAAGAGGAATTACAATCAAGTCAGCAAACATTTCACTAGGATTCCATTTCGAAGGCCACGATTACCTGATTAACCTTATTGATACCCCCGGACACGTTGATTTCGGTTTCCACGTTACAAGAGCAATGCGTGCAGTTGACGGCGTATGCCTTGTTGTTGACAGCGTCGAAGGAGTCATGCCACAAACTGAAACTAACCTCAGGCAAGCGCTAAAGGAACGTGCAAAGCCGGTGCTGTTCATAAACAAGATAGATCGCCTTATCAACGAGCTCAAGCTTGATGCAACTCAGATGCAGGAACGATTTATAAAAATCATAACGCAGGTAAACAAAATCATCGATGCATATGCACCTCCTGAAAGAAAGGATGAATGGCTTATAGGTGTAAACAAGGGCAATGTTGCATTTGGCACGGCATTCAACAAATGGGCAGTGTCCATAACATCAATGAAGAAGTTTAACATAGCATTCAAGGACATATATGACAAGTGCACTGCAGGAGACCACAAGTACCTGGTTGAAAGGAGCCCGCTTGACGAAGTGCTTTTGGAAATGGTCATAAAGCATTTACCCAACCCGAAAACAGCACAACCATACAGAATACCTGTGTTATGGAAGAACGGCGACCTTACAACTGAATACGGAAAGGCGATGGTTGCCTGCGAACAGAAGGCAAAGGTAGTGGGTGTAGTGTTCGGCATAGTTTATGACGAGCACGCAGGAGAAGTTGCAGTCATCAGAGTTTTCTCCGGAACCATTGAAAAGGGTGTACAGCTTTACGTTGCGTCAAAGAAATCGTACAGCAAAGTCCAGCAGGTAGGCATATTCATGGGTCCTGACCGTGTTCAGGCAGAACGATTTATCGGCGGCAACATTGGAGCTGCAGTCGGCCTGAAGGACGTTTACGTCGGTGAAACAGTAAGTAGCGAACCGATAGTGCCTTTGAGCAGATAAAGCATTACAGCGAGCCAGTCATTACGAAGAGCATAGAGGCAAAGGAACTCAAGGATCTGCCAAAGCTCATTGATGCATTGAGAAGCATTTCAAAGGAAGACCCAACAATCAAGATAGAGCTTAACCAGGAAACCGGCGAGCACCTTATAAGCGGAAACGGCGAGCTTCACCTCGAGATTATAGAGTACAAGATAATCAATGAGAAGAAAGTGCCTATCAAGACCTCTCCGCCACTGGTCGTCTACAGGGAAACCGTAAGCGGCAAATCAGACGAAGTGGAAGGCAAATCACCCAACAAGCACAACAGGCTCAGATTCGTTGTTGAGGCAGTTCCGCCCGCACTTCTCAAGGCAATCGAAGAGGGTGAAATACCTGAAGGAAAGCCCAAGAAGGAATTGTGGGAAAAACTCATAGAGCTCGGCCTGAACAGAGAAGAGGTCAGGAACATCTATGATGTCCACAAAGGCAACATACTGTTGAACGGAACTAAGGGTATCCAGTACCTCAATGAGATAGAGGAGCTTATGATCCAGGGATTCCAGGAAGCCATGGGCAAGGGACCGATGGCCAAGGAAAAGGTAACTGGAGTAAAAGTAACTCTTGTAGATGCGTTCCTGCATGAAGATAATATACACCGCGGGCCTGCCCAGATGATACCTACAACAAGGAATCCAATATATGCAGGCATGCTTTTCGCAGGCGTACATGTGCTTGAGCCAAAGCAGAAAGTGCTCATTAATACCAACCAGGAATATGCCGGAAACGTCATAACCATGACAAACGGAAGGCGCGGACAGCTTGTCAGCGTTGAGCAGGAAGGCGAGAGCGTGGCAATAACAACAGTGCTGCCTGTTGCCGAAATGTTTGGATTCAGCAACGACCTGAGAAGCGCAACCCAAGGCAGGGCTATATGGTATCAGGAATACGCAGGCTATGAAGCATTGCCAAGGGAATTGACTAGCAAGATAGTCAGGCAGATACGCGAAAGAAAAGGCGATAAGCCTGAGCCGCCCACACCGCAGTTCTTCCTTGAGCAATAATGCCAATAAGCATGAGGCGTTATGAAGGCTGAACTGATTGAGGGAGATTTGAAGGGCCATATAAAGAGGCTCGCAATCCCGGCTGCAATAGGCTTGTTCTTCCAGGCGATGTACAATGTCACTGATGCCTACTATGTAGGCCAGCTTTCTGTGACTGCGCTGGCAGCAGTTTCAATTTCCTTTCCGGTTTATTTCCTTATTCTTTCGATAGGCAGCGGCATTGGAACAGCCGTAAATGCATTATGCTCAAAAGCAAGAGGAGAAGGCAAGCCTGAAAATGCAAAAGGACTGGCGATGCAGGGAATTGCGTTTGCAGTAGTTTTGTCAATAGTAGCATCATTTCTAGGGATTGTAACCGTAGGAGCCATATTCGACACCATAGGAGCAGTGGGTGAATTGCATACACTCGCAGTAGAATACATGAAGTTCATATATCTCGGCCTTGTTTTCTTTTTCATAGTGATGGTCTTGAATGGCATCTTAAATTCAGTATTCTAGTCAAAATTCAAGCTTCTCGATTCAAGAATCGGGTTTCTGGTTTTCTAACGGAGGTCTTTTGCTTTTGCCCGATTATGTTCGTCGAGCGTTACCGAAAATACGGTTTCGCC
>CAZBWC010000045.1:0-4238 GCA_964495395.1 Microcaldota archaeon | reverse complement strand
TTTCCTCAATATTCTTTTGGATCCCATGCTTATGTACGGCTGGTTTGGGCTGCCAAAAATGGGCGTGGCAGGAGTTGCCATTGCAACAGTCATTACCCAGGCAATCAGCTGTGCAATTCTCTTCTACAGAGTGCTGAAGCTTCAGCTTGTCGGAATCCTTACGAAACCAGAATTACCAACATGGCTAAGGCTAGCGACCCAGGGCATACCGATAATGCTCCAGCACTCGTCAGTATCAATAGGCTTCCTGATAATAACAAAATTCGTGAGCGACTTTGGCGAGAAGGCCATTGCAACATTCGGCATAGGCACACGAATAGACGCACTTATTGTGCTACCCGCAATAGGCATAGCTATGGCGGTTGTGCCGATGGTAGGCCAAAACTTCGGTGCGCGGAAATTCGACAGGATAGTGGAGATTTACAATTTCGCACTGAAATATGCGTTAATGCCGCTTCTGGCAGGAATAGGAATAATATTCATATTTGCAGAAAACCTTGCCGCCATATTCACAACGGACACCGAGGTAATAAGCATGACCTCCTACTATTTGAGAATTGCAGCATGGGCATACCTGTCAACTGCAATAGGCATAATATCAGCATCAGTTCTCCAGGGCATCCTGAAATCACATCTGTCGCTCGTTTACACCCTGCTCAGGTTTTTCGTGATAGGGATACCTGCAATAACTTTTTTTGCATACTTCCTAGGCCTTAGGGAGATAGGTATATGGACAGGCATACTGGTATCGAGCATGGTTGTTGCAGTCATAGGGTATTTTTACGTGCTGGGAATAGTGAAAAAATTAGCGCTGGAAAAATGACCGTGCTAAAACAGCTGGCCTCAATATCCTTTATAAATATATTCGAATAGTCTAATATATGAATAAGGAACTTTATCAATTGCATGCAGACATGTGTAAAGTTTTTTCCAGCCCTACAAGGCTCGAAATCCTGAATCTTCTGCGCGATGGCGAACTGACGGTTTCTGAACTCTCGGACAAAACAAAATTGGCCCAGTCTAATGTATCCCAGCACCTTTCAATAATGAAGAGCAGGGGCATTTTAATGTCCAGAAGAAACGGACTGAACATGCATTATCGCCTCAGCAACCCCAAAATCATAAAATCATTCGATATCATTCGTGAAATCTTGCTTGAACGGCTAAAATGGATGAAATATTTAAGCAGAACTAAGAGGGGATAAAATGAAACTTGGAATTGTAATTTCGACCAGTGATATAGAAGCAATCTGGAACGCATTCAGGCTTGCAAACTTCTCTAAAAAAGAGGGCGATGAGGTAAAGGTTTTTCTTGTAGGGAAGGCCGTTGACTATGAAGACAAAGGCACAGAACACTTTCCTGCAAAGATCGAGGCAGAAAAATTTGCTTTGGCAGGAGGCGCAATTCTTGCATGTGGCACCTGCCTAAAGCTGAGGAATAAACCGGGTGACAACCTATGTCCCATGTCTTCGTTGAAAGACCTGTATGCGCTGGTTAAAGAAAGCGACAAGGTTGTAAGCTTCTAGATTGGCGATTATGTGGTCAAACAACAAAAGTGCAAAGCAACGATAGTTTATGCTTGCGATATTTGCAAATTAACCTATGCAGATAAACAAATAGCCAAAAACTGCGAGGATTTTTGTAAGGCTCATAATGGTTGCTCCTTGGAAATAACGAAAAAAGCCATAAAATGCTGAATTTACCTTTGGAATAAATGTGCCCCATGGAAATTAGCGCATAAAGAACAGACCCTGCAGCCGCGGCTCGTATTTTATATTTTTGAACCCCGCCTGCTCAAGCCGCCTTGCAGTTTCATCTTCAATTTTCCTTCCTTTACTTTGCCCTACCGAGCCAACGTAATGAAATAGGCGAGCCTGCTTTTTGCAGATGCGGTACATTTCCCTGTAAAAAGCTGATGAATAAAGGTCAGGTGCATGGGAAAATCTCGGAGGGTCGTGGATTATCGCATTAAATGAACCGTCTTTAAAGCCGTTTATCTTCTCGCTTGCACTGCCCTGCACGATTGTGACAGCATTGCCAAAAAGCCCTTTGCTGTATGGATTGTATTTTGCAAGGGTGATAACTGCCTGGCTGATTTCACAGGTTGTCACTGAGGAGGCATATTTCGAAGCTTCTATAGCAGTATAGCCCAAACCCATGCAGGTATCAAGCACTGAATCAGATTTGCGCAGCTCAAGCTGCTTTACTACCGCTTTTGAGTAGTCCAAAGGCGACTTAAAATCCCTGACGAGCTGCATGCGCAGGCCATCTATTTCTAGCACAGGAATGCGATTATAGAGGCGCAGCTTATAGTAGTGCCTGTCAAATAATTCAAGCTTCAGCATCTCCCCGTTTTTTTTCACATAGAGAAATTTATCAGTGTAGTAGTATTCAACACCAGCAAACTTGCCTAGAAGCCTCATATGAACAGTTCCTCTGCAGGAAATCTGATTTTAGGATTCGGCTTATCAGCAGCATGGCCCACTGCCACCAGTGCAGTTGGAACAAGATGCTCGGGCAAACCGAGAAGTTCACTGTATTGCTTAGGGTCAAATCCTTCCATAGGACAGGAGTCAAGACTAAGGGATTTTGCGCCATTAACGGCATTGCCAACAGCAATATAGGCCTGTCTTTGTGCCCAGGACAGTTTTGCCTCTGTGGAAAGGCTTGATTCGAAGCTTCGCATCATACCTATATAAGGACCTGAAATTTCATCTGAAATTCCTGCTGCCTTCATCATTTTTTCATATTCGTCTATATGCCGCTTTATATTGGTGTCTGCACAGAAAACCAGAAGGTGTGAACAGGTATTGATTTGCTGCTGATTCCAGCTTGCAGGCATGAGCCTTTCTTTAGTTTCCTGATCTGCGATGACCTTGACCTTGAATGGCTGTAAGCCAAATGAAGATGGTGCAAGGCGTATCATTTCAAGCAGCTTATTAAGCCGCTCATCAGTTATCTTTCTACCATCAAATTTCTTTGTTGCGTATCGTTGTTTCACTATATCTATAAATTCCATTAGACCACCATTGTATAGAGTATATTAGAAGCAAATCATTTAGAACCGTTAGTGTTCCTGTGATTCGAATTGCGGGAGTAATATATGGTCCCTAATATCGAAGTCAGTGTAGTCACAAAAACCACCAATAGCACGATATCAGGCAAAAATGGGATATTCACACCATATTGAGCTGGAACAAATGCCATAATGGTTGCAGCAAAACCTCGGGGTATAATTACCGTAAGCAAGGTTTCGTTTGATTTGAAGAGACTATCCCACAGCGCCAGGATTTTGCAGGACAATAAACGGGTTAGAAGGGCAATAAAAGTTATTAGCCCAACCAACAAGATAATCGACATAGTTAAGGAAGAAGGATTGAAAATAATCCCTAATATCACGAAAAAGAAGGTTTGGACAAAAAAGGATATGTCTGGCTGAACTACCCTGATATGCTTTAGAGCGGGGGATATGTCTATGAGCTTGAGACCCAGGAAGTTAATGATTAATGAAGAATTGCTAAGGAAAAGCCCAAACATAAACACGGTGATTATTGGATTGGCACCAAACAAATTACCCGTGTAGTAGATTATGAATGCAGCCCCAAGAGTCGACATGTAGCTGAGTTCTTTCTTTATGTTAAGATGGCTTAGTATGTGATGCCATGCCAATGCCGCCAAAAGGCCAGATACAAGAGCGGTAAACACCTGGCTTACAACCGTTTGCAGAGCACCAGATAGGTCAACACTATGAGCCTGTATGAAATCCAGGACAAGGAAGGTGCCAACAATGGCCGTGAAATCATTAACGATGCTTTCTAAAGTAACGAGGTCCTTGACTCCTTTTGATATTTCAAGCTTACCAAGAAGAGCTGCAACCGTTATAGTGGTAGTGCCGCTGGTAATAAGAGCTATTAGAAGAGCAGAATAGAAGTCATAGCTTAGTAGCATCATAGCCCCTGTACCTACAGCTACTCCGAGAAAACCACTGAGCAGAGTAAAAAACATTGAACGTGGCACTGCCTTGATAAGGGAAAACAAATGTATCGAGGTACTTGCCTCAAGAAGTATCACTACAAGTGCAAATACGGATAAGATAGGCACAAAGTCTATCAGAAGCCCTGCATCAAATATATGGAAAACCGGACCGATTATTATTCCAAATAGTATAAGGAAAAGAGATTCAGGGATATTTGTCCTGTCCCTTAATAAACGATTTGGTTCTTGGTAGCCATAAGGC
>CAZBWC010000044.1:5574-8712 GCA_964495395.1 Microcaldota archaeon | reverse complement strand
CAGTCTGGATGTTTCTTGAGCTCGTTATAATTAGGGTAGGTTTTTACCCTTCTCACTATTGGGTGATTCTCATTATTAGGATTCGGATAAACAAGTACATCTTCGACTTCTTCTGTAGGCATGAGCTCGGCCATTGCCTGTGCGAGCATGCTCTTACCTGTTCCTGGAGAGCCTATGAGCAGCACGTGCCTTTTCTGTGCAGCTGCCTTTTTTATGATGTTTACCGCCCTATCCTGGCCTATAATCTGCTCAACAAGCTTTACTGGTACATTAATTTCAGCAGTAGTTTTGAACTCTTTCATATCAGCTTACCACCTGTGCATTTTCAAACAGTATCCTTGGCGCAAGCATGTTTCCATACCGCAGCTGGGTGCTTTCTATTGCTTTTATGCTATTCAAAAGCTTAAATACATTTCCTGTAAGCATGAACCCCCTTAATGGCTTTCGCGCTCCGCTTTTTACATGGAATGCTATGCTGACCTCTGCACCGAAATCGCCTGTGGTGGTGTTCGCAGTGTGCGTACCATGCAGAGAAACAATGTCTATGAATTCTTTGCTGGTTTCTGACAGCTGCTTGCAATCACCCTTTGGAACAACCCAGTTGCTTGCCAGTGCCATACGCAGCGAATCGTAATCATCCCTGCTGCAGTTGGCGTCTAACCGGACCCCCTCGAGTGCTGCGGTTTCCCTGTCATAAAGGAAATTTTTTACAACACCCTTTTCCACAAGGCAGATGCGCCTGCTGGCAGTGCCTTCATCATCGAATGGTTTGCAATCGCTTGCCGTGGCAGTTGCATCGTCATAGAGGCTCAATTCTTTGGAGAATGCCTGTTTCCCTTGCTTGTCCTGAAGCATGCTAATTCCGCGCCTCTTCCTGTCACCTGAGAACGAAGGCATTATTATCTCAAGTATGCTGTGCAGGGCTTCAGGCTGCATTGCTATATCATAAGTGCCTGTGGCCGGTTTTCCGGGGTTTTTCATGGCTATTGCCATCTCTGCCAATGCGTTTCCGGCTTCATGCCAATCGAGCTTAGGCTTTGCCATATCGTGCTTATATGCAAATCCGAACCCGTCTCCTGCGGTTGCCTCAGCATAAAGGCTCCACGAAGTTTTTTCATATTGCTTTTTTATTAGCGGGTTTTCGAGCTTTATGCCTTGGCTGTTTGCATTGAAATACATCCTCACCTGCTCAACGCCTTTGCATCCGTCCCTGAACTGTTCAAGCATGCTCCTCATTTCGTCAGGTTGCATTTCAGCAAGTTTGCTGTCGAAGATTTTCATTTTTGCCTGACCGCGCGCATCCTGAAACGAGAAATTCGAGCTCACAGAAAACCTTGCAAGTGATGCTGCATTTTCTACGGCCTTTTTCAGGTCGCTTTCAGACTGGCAATAGCTGAAGCCCAGCCTTTTGTCATGAAGTACGCGTACACCGTATCCTGAATCATCATGGCGCTCCTTGGTTTTCCACTGTTCCTTTGTGTAAGCCAGTGACGTTGTGCTGTTGCTGAGATAATAAACCTCATTTTGCGGCTTTTCCATACGCTTATATTCCTGCTTTTCTTTTTTAAACCATGGATACTTTGCGTCTTTTTATTTCAGTGGATTTGCCAAAAGAATTGCATTATGCTATTGCCCAAATTGTTGATGGGCTAGCTGGCAACGGCCTGAATAAAGTGCGTGTAGAAAACATGCATTTCACCCTGAAATTTCTCGGAAATGTGGAGCAAAGCCGAGTTGAGGAAATAAAAGAGGCTCTTGCAAAAATAGCCTTTCAGCCATTTTCCATAAAGCTTAAAGGTGTCGGTGTTTTTCCTCGTGAACAACGTGCACGCGTAGTATGGGTAGGTTGTGAGTCAGCCGAGCTGGAAAAGCTTGCATTCAATATAAATACTGCATTAGCAAACATGTTTCCAAAGGAGGAATTTTTACCACATCTTACAATTGCGCGGGTTAAGGGAAAAACTGATTTGAGAAAATTCCTGGCAGAATATAAAGAAACTGAGTTCGGCAGTTTTGTGGTGCATGCATTTTGCCTTAAGCAGAGCATGCTTTCCGGGAGCGGACCTGCTTACTCTGACCTCGCTGTTTTTGGAAATTGCTAATCGCTGTTTTTCTCATAAACATCCAAAAGTTTTCTGCCCTCTTTCAGTATGCTATTGCGCAAGGTTACATGAAAATCTTCGGCAGCCTGTGCATCGGTTCTTTCAGAATTGAAGAGGCATTTGTCCCCTTTGAATAATGAAGTGCGCTGGCCTCTTTTGCCTCTGTCTAAATCAACACCGAATTCTGTTTTGAGCATAAATCTCTGCCCCCCGGTTGCCTCGAACTTATCAACTATCATACTCGTCCTTCTACTACCTAAAGTTTCCACATGCCTGACTCTGTTTCTGATGCTTTCCATTTCGGGAATTCTTGCATCTATTCTATAGCCTGCCCTTGCTGCTTCATCAAATATTTTCATGACTAATCCATTTCCAAGAAGCAGATACGCTACTGCACCGTCAACAGTGCTTCTTTCAATCTTACGTTGCGTACCGGGTGTACAATCAGTAATGGCCCATTCGTTGTTGCCTCTCCAGAATTTTATGTATATTGACGTAAGTGCTGCTCCTTTGACACTGCCGCATCCTGCCAGCCTCCTGATATTTTCCAGGTCTGCTGTTTCTACGCAGACTGCTACGCAGCTGTTGCTCTCAAGATGCACCTCTCTAATGCCCTTGCTGAATATCCGGGGTCCTGACTCAGTAAGCTCTAACTTTCCTTCTATTTCAACATGTTCAAGCGTTAAGGTTTTTTTGGCAGGGTCTACCATGATTCTTATTGTCTGTAATGTAACTCTGCCGCCTGCACCGCATACCCACTCGCTTCTAGGCTCTTTTTGCTTGACTACGCTTTCCGCCATGACTGCAATTGGAGGTCTCCTGCCGCAGCCTGTATACATGCCGCCTGCATTGCACAACGCATCAGGAAACCTGTGCGCCGCAATCCTGCGGCTGGCGCTATGTGAACTAGCCCGTATCCTGATTGTGTTGTTCATATGCTCTCTGCCTCTAACTCTATCTTTGGTGCATCCTCTATTTAAACCTTTTTTTTATACTTAAAGCAACAGCTAGCATAAGATTTTAAATACATTGCGCT
>CAZBWC010000044.1:1138-5556 GCA_964495395.1 Microcaldota archaeon | reverse complement strand
GTGAAATATTGTATGACTAACGTAAGAATTAAACTCAGCGGTGAGGACTATAAAGGCCTTGACAACGTAGTTGGCCAGATCAAGCAGTTGTCAGATACCATTGGCATGAAGTTCATAGGCCCTGTCCATTTGCCAAATAGAAGGCTGGAGCTCACGCTCAGGAGAACGCCGTGCGGAGATGGTACTGATACCTACGAGCACTGGGAAAAAAGGCTGAGCAAAAGGCTTATTGATGTAGAAGGCGATGAGAAAAGCATCAAGCAGATTCTGCGCATAAAAGTTCCAACAAACGTTTTCGTAAAGATTTCTATAGGATGATGTTAATGGGAGCAAGACCGAGAAAGTGGAAAAAGAAAAACCGCATGCGCTGGAAATGGGTAAAGAAAAAACGCAAGAGACAAAAGCGCAGGCAAAAACGAAGAGTAGGCGAATTATAGTTGCATTAATTTCTTGGTTGGCTTTAATTTGCCGTAATTCTGATTCTTTCTAGTTTTTCCCTTCGTCCAGTACGTATTAACCGTTCTCTTCTACGGGTTATCGGATAGCGGCGTTCTTTTGGCCCTGCAGGTTGGCTGCTTCTTGTTTCCTGTATTGCCTGTTTTACCATGGTTCTGTTGGACCCGTCAAGCCTGTCCAGAATTCGGTTTTCTATAATTGCTGCATTTCTCCTGCTTTTTCTGGCAAGGCCTGAAATAATTTTTCCTACTGCTTCGGCACCTGCTGCCTGATTGGCATCTACGAGTATGCTGCTTACCGCTATTAGCAAGTCCTCTGGAGTATGCTTGACTATTAAACCTGCCAAATGCGATGCTATTGTTTCGTCGCCTAATGCATTGGTTCCTGCCTTTATTATTTTTATTATACTTCGCTTGTCCGTTGAAATAAGCTGTGCAAGAAATTCCACTGCTGACTCGGTTCTTTTCGGGTTTCTGAGTGCTGCTACCGCTGCCTGAATCCAGTTGGAAGCATTGATCTTTATGTCCATGGAAATTATCCCATCAAACATCCTTCTGTCCACGAGGAGGTACCGCTCTATCATTGCCACTCTTGTCAGGTGCCTCACTATGTTATTCGGACTTTCCAGAAGCATCATAAGAATTTTCTGTCCTCTAAGCCTAACAGCTTCGTCTTCATGCGCCAAAGCCTTGCGAGCTTCCCGTGCAACGTCATAGCAGTTGAATTCCAATCTGCTAATTATGGTTCTGCCTATGGCCTCTGGGAGGTGGTCGACATCCACACTCTCTACAAATGCCCTAAAAACTTCTCGCTTTCCACAGTTGAAAATTGTACATGCTTCGCTTCCTGTTTCGCCTGCATGGCTGTCTGAGTCGAGCCCCATGAAAACACTACGTGCCTTCTGGTATAGTGCCTCATCAAAATCATTCTGAGAACTAACACTCATATTGACATATCCCCTAACTAATCTTTTTCTGCCCAATCGTTTTTAAACCTAACCAATCATATCATTCTTTACCCGTTACAACTACTTCGTAAGTAGGAGGGCTTTATTATGGTTGACAAGAAAAAACTCGCTGAAGGCTTAGAAAAGGTCTTGCAGGAGAAAGGTAAGAAGAAATTCAAACAGAGCGTAGAATTTATTATCAATACGCGCAGTGTCGACTTTTCAAAAACTGAGAACAGGTTGAACCTTGATATCCCGCTTCCAAAAGGCAAAGGCGGCAAAGAGCCGAAAATTGCTCTTTTTGGTGAAGAATCACTGCTAAATGACGCTAAAAAATCAGGTGCAGAGCTCACTATTCTGCCTGGTGATATAGCTTCCTATAGCGCACCATCGAAGCTCAAGGACCTTGCCAAAAATTATTCTCTTCTTGCACAGCCTTCTTTGATGGGCCAAATCGCAAAGAGCCTTGGCCAATATCTGGGTCCTAGGGGAAAGCTTCCAAGGCCTGCAGTAGGCAATGTTAACCAATTGATTGACCGAACCAAGAGAAGCGTACGCATAACCTCAAAGGGCAAGTATCTGCCTGTGTTGCAATGCCTTGTTGGTACTGAGGACATGCCTATGGAAGACCTTGTTGAAAACATTAATGCAGTTTATGACGCTATAAAATCCAAGGTAAGCGAAGGCAACATCAAAAGTGCATATGTGAAACTTACAATGGGCAAGCCCATAAGAGTGATTTGATATGGCATATACTATTAATTTACAAAAAGAGTCTGTCAAGAAGAAGATTGCCCAGGTTGACAAAGTTTCAAAAGAACTTGGCACTTATTCCACATTGGCACTTCTCGAGCTTTCAAAATTGCCTGATTCGCTATTCCAAGTGCTCAGAAAGAGAATTGCCCAGAAAGGCGGCAAAGTCTATGTTCTCAAAAAGCCTGTATTGCAGCGGGTTGTTGAGTATGCCCCTGTGCTGAAGGCATACAAGGATAAAATCACTCGGCCATTCGCACTCATACTCACGAACCTCTCGCCATATGAACTTAACGGTTTCTTCAAGACTAACAGCAAGAAGCGTGCAGCAAGGGTTGGCGAAATCGCTCCGTTCGAAATTATCGTGCCTGAAGGCGAAACAGATTTGCCTCCTGGTCCGGCTTTATCAGAGCTTAAGTCAGCAGGCATTAATGTTCAGATAAAAAACGGCAAAATTGTTATTGCAAAGGATAGCACTGTGGCAAAATCCGGTGACGTCCTTACTGACCCGAAGGCGAAGGCATTGCAGAAGCTTGGCATACTACCATTTTCTTCAAGGGCGCAACTTTACATTGCTTCTGATAGTGCTTATGTTTATTCGCCTGAATTGCTTGATCTGGGAGACAGCATAAGAACAGACCTTGCAGTTAGCCTCCAGCAGGCAGTCAATTTCTCGCTTAATGCCAATTATCCGACGGCACAGACTGCATCTATAATGCTTGGACAGGCGATAAGGCAGGCAATAGATTTATCTTTAAATGCTTCTATCTATAACAATACCACTATTTCCACTCTTCTTTCTTCTGCAGTATTGCAGGCCATGGCCATAGAAGGCTTGGAGCCAAAATCCAGTACGAAGGAAGAAGAAAAAAAATGAGAGGAAAAAACAAAGGTGATAAGCAATGACAAAGGTAGACCCATATTTGCATGCCGTATTAGTATTGCACGGTGCAGGAAAAGAGGTATCCCAGAAAGCCATAGTGGATGTTCTCAAAAGTGCAGGCGCAACTGCTGATGATGCCAAGGCAAAAGTTTTGGCAGAGGCAGTCAAGGACGTCAACTTTGAAGACCTGTTAAAGCAGGCAGTCGCAGCACCAGTTGCAGCGGCACCATCAGCAGGCGAAGCCTCAAAGAAGGAAGAGAAGCCTAAGGAAGACGAGGGCAAGAAGGAAGAGCAGGCTGCTGAAGGCTTGGCTAACTTGTTTGGATAATCTTCTTTTTTTATCTTTTTATTTTCTTCTTTTCCCCTATAATGGGACTGCAGTTAAAATATTTTTCTTGCTATTTTCTTCCATGCCTCATGTTTACTATTTTAAGCCTCCTCTAAAATCCACTGCTAAGGCAGGCCCCCTACTTCGTTTCCGCTCAGAAGCAGCATTAGAAATACTTACGGATGAGCCCAGCCGTATTTCTAGCCGCGTGCATCCGCAGTCTGAAAGCCCATATGCCTCAAGCACGCAAATCCAAAACCTACTTGATTTACTTACCTTCGGCATCAGGCCAAGAACGTTTCAGGATGCGTCAGTTATGCTGGCCATAGGGCTCCTACCACAGCATAACTATCAATGGGGTACCTCAGGAATGCGGTTCGCACTGGACCCTGAGCATGTGCATGCTTCTGATGAGCCTATGCGGCCATCTGTGCTTCTGGAGCATTCACAGCGGGAGCGTACTGGTTCAGTGCACATAGCCGTAAGCGATGAGCTTGCTGTGCTGGCTGTCTGCCTGCTCCGTGAACTTGGCTATACCAGCTATCTATCTGTAGTGGAATCCCATACAATGCTCGGCGGTTACGGAATTGCAGGTGCTCTTGTCTTGGATGGTGAACAGGTATTCAATCTGGTTATTGCCGGCAGCCACCCAAACGCCCAAAAACTAATCGTTTTCAATGATTCGGAGGCACTTACGGTCCTGGGGCTTCTGCGGCTTAGGAATCGCGTGCAGCAGTTGCGCCTTGATATCAAGTCAGATTCTTTTGATGAAGCTCATCACCAAGGCCGTTTTGCAATGCTGATGCATGGTATGGCTGAATTGCTCAGTATCGACCATCCGCTCAGGCCTGCTATTGAAATGCAGTTACTTAAGCTCAGCAGATTATTGCCTTCCAAAATGCAGGCATGATACGCGCTCGCGATAGCATTATAAAAACTAAATGCTAATTATCAACATGAATAAAAACGCCCGCAAAGGCCTTATTGTAATCGCAGCTTTGGCAGTTCTGATTATCCTCCTCGCTAGTGCAGTTAAAATTTTCGGAGTTAAT
>CAZBWC010000044.1:0-1128 GCA_964495395.1 Microcaldota archaeon | reverse complement strand
AGCAAGCCGATGCCCGCACGTTCGTTCTGTCTGACCTTGAGCTGAAATATGGCGATGCTGATAACGAGATTATAAGCGTTGAGGAAAGGCTGAATGCACAGGGCGCAAAATATTTCCATATAAAGGCAAAATCTACCCAGAATCCGCTTAGTGCATGCCCTGAAAGGCTTCATCTTTATTACAATTACCCTGAGCAGAATTTCGAGACCGAGCCTCCTGAAGTCATTGCAGGCGATTGCAAAGTTTGCACTGAAAAATCGTGCGTTCTCGTATTTCCAGAAGAAGCGATAATCGCTTCGCATACACTAGCCGGCACCGAAGAAGTTGCTGCTTATCTTAATGCTTCAAGCTCTTCTCCAGCACTGCCACGTGTCCAGACTCTGAGCAATGGCTGGGAAGTCCTATGGGATTCTGATTCGTCGGCATCTTATTACACTGTTCAGGTGCTCACGAGTGGTTCAATTGCATCTGTAACTAAAACTCAAAAGAATTAGCCGAGCCTGAAACGAATCAGCCTACATGCCGAATATGATTT
Organism: Microcaldota archaeon; assembly: GCA_964495395.1. Lineage (GTDB taxonomy): Archaea > Micrarchaeota > Micrarchaeia > Anstonellales > Bilamarchaeaceae > DATDYG01. The sequence goes on along the minus strand of CAZBWC010000044.1, from coordinate 593 downwards.
CATTATCCGATATGGTTATCTTTTTTTCAGGCAGGAACTTTGAAATTATTTCTGCATTTGTGCGGGCATGCTCAGTTATGCTGCTTGTGCTGAACCTGCTGGTGCCGTTTGCCAATGCAGCGTAAATCATCAGCTGATCAGCGAGGTGCATGTCCACGTCGCCTGTCTCGCGTTTCATTGCGTCAAGTGTCTCTTGTGCAACATCCTCTGCGCGCTTGCCTCTTTCTCCTAATGAGCATGCCCCTTTGAAACCTTGCCACATAAAGATTGCATTTCCCGGTGATGTTGCTTCGTCCTCATAAATTCTGATTTTTTCAAGGTCGTTTTGCATAAATATTTTCTTTTCCCTTGTTGCAACATGTGCTGGCAGGTTTGAAAGGCGTATTATTGCCTGCGGTTCATCTGTTTCATCTGCCTTTGCTCCTTGCCAATCGCTGCACGGATTCAGTTTTCCCGGTTCTGCTTCTACGCTAATATGTCCGCCGCCTTTCGGATAATAGCCCAGCCTTTGCATTTCACAGGATGCCTTTAACCCGAAATTTGCGGCAGCCGGAAGAAAAACATTCTCAAAATAATCATAGCTTGGAGCTTTC
>CAZBWC010000043.1:4233-8778 GCA_964495395.1 Microcaldota archaeon | reverse complement strand
TATGGAGCATTTGTCTCCTTTTTCAGTTGCACTCTCTCTTGACAAAACCAGGAACCTTGTCGAATTGGAACCTTCGTCCTCTATGTTCTCCTTGAGCACATCGAGCCCATAAATGTCAGCGCACATCCTGCTGGCTATTGCTGCAGCTGCCTTTGGGCGTTCCTTTGCGAGCATTGCTGCGGCCCCTGCAGTATCGTAATATGCGCGGGCCTCGAGTTTATTCCTGTTGACGAACCCTCTGCACTGCCCTAGCGCCTGTGGATGCGAATAGACCACCTTTATCTCGCGGTAATCAGTATCAGGCAACGCAAGAAGGCAATGCCTTATGGGCACATTTATTTCCCCTATTATTTTCAGCTCTGTTTCTGCGAGCAGGTCATTGACCTGGTTGACCTGGCCTTCTATTGAGTTTTCCACAGGTACTATTCCTAAGTCAAGCTGACCGCTGCTTACTGCATTGAAGACCTCGATAAATTCAGAGCATGGAATCGGCACTGCACCTGGGCTATAGCCGCGTGCTGCAATTTCGCTATATGCCCCATGTTCGCCCTGAAAGCCAATAAGCACTGGCTTCTCAGACTGGAGCTTTTTTGCTTCGGCTATTATTTCGTTGAAAAGTTTCTCTGAGAACACTGGCTTGACAGGGCCATAAGATGCCCGCTTTACGTTTGTAAGGACCTCTTTCTCCCTGCTGCTGTCTGCTATGCCGCTCTTGAATTTTCTGGTGCCGAGTACGAGTTCCATCCTCCTGCTGAGAAGGCGCACCATTTCCGCATCAATAATATCTATCTTTTTCCTGATTTCATCCAAACCCATGTTATCCACAACCACTCAGGGTGCGCGGAAGCCTAGGTTTTCAAACCTAGGAGGAGCGCACATTCCATGAGCTTGCGCCCAAGGGATGCACGGCTTCCGCCTGAAGCCCTGTGTTTCCTCTAAAAGCCAACCGCAAGCTCAGGGCTTCAGCCCTGAGTGGTTGACCTCTATTCCAGCACCCTGGCTATTCTCTGTTCCAGCAGCATCATGTCCGCAAGCACTATTGCCGTAGCTGCTTCCAGAACCACAGGCACACGCAACGCTATGCATGCGTCATGCCTTCCTTTGACAGAAAGTTCAACCTGCTTTCCTGTTTTCAAGTCTACCGTTTTACGGCCAATGGCTATGCTTGAAGTCGGCTTTATAGCAATACGGAAAACCAGCTCGTTTCCATTGGTTATGCCACCGTTGATTCCTCCAGAGTTGTTGGTCTCTGTTTTGCCTTCTGCATTTAGCAACTGGTCGTTACATTCGCTGCCTCTCATGCGTGCAGACGCAAATCCTGAGCCAAATTCAATTCCCTTCACAGCCGGTATGGAAAATACCGCATGGCTCAGCAGCGACTCAGCAGAATCGAAGAACGGCTCTCCAAGGCCAGAAGGCAAATTGCTTATAGTGCATTCAACTATGCCTCCTACCGAATCGCCATTTTTCATGGCGTTTTCAACCGCATTTTCAATATCTTTGATTCCGCCTGCCTCAATAAGCTTGGCCTCTATGCGTATCTGCCCGAGCAGCTTTTTTGCAACTGCTCCTGCTGCAACCAGTGCTGCAGTGAGCCTGCCGGAAAAATGCCCGCTGCCCCTGTAATCATTGAAACCGCCGAATTTTTTCATTGCAACTAAATCGGCATGCCCTGGTCGCGGAGTGTCTTTCATTTTTTCATATGCTGCTGAATCAACGTCTGCATTTTCGAACAGTATGAGCAGAGGTGCACCTGTTGTTCTGCCATTGAAAACCCCGCTTTTGATAAGGGGCATGTCGCTCTCCTTTCTCGGAGTAGTGCCTTTTGCACCGCTTTTTCTCCTCTCAAGGTCTGCCACGAGGTCATTCGCACTAAGTTCAAGGCCTGCAGGGCAGCCATCTATCAGCACCCCTATGCATTCTCCGTGCGACTCGCCAAGCATGCTTATCCTGAACAATCTTCCAAACGTATTCATATTATCCAGCCTCCTGTTTCACTCTTGCACCCAATCCTTCCAAATCTTTGAAAAATGAGGGATATGATTTTGATACGCATTCTGCGTTGCTTATTGAAACGCCATTTTCTGAGTTAAGCGCTGCAACTGCGCAAGCCATGGCTATCCGGTGGTCATTATGCGAATCAACTGCACCGCCTTTTAGCTTCTTGCCTGTGATTTCCATGCTATTGCCTGCAATGCTGATCTTGGCACCCAGCTTTGTAAATTCTTCAACAAGCACTGCAGCACGGTCGCTTTCCTTGTGGCGTAAGCGCTCTACCCCAGCTATCCTGCTCTTGCCTTTGCAGTTAGAGGCCAAAGCCACTAAAGACGGGAACAGGTCGGGGCAATCGGTTGCATCAAAATCAAATGCGCGTAACTCTGCCTGCTCGGCAGTAATGGAATTCTCTTGAACCTGCACGCTGGCTCCTGCAGCCTTTAGCACATCCAATATCTTCTGGTCTGGCTGGCTGCTTTTATGCAAACGATCAACTTTTGCCTTGCCTGAAATTGCTCCTGCTACTAGCATAAATGCCGCCCCTGACCAATCGCCTTCTATGCTGTATTTGGCTGGCTTGTAATTTTGCCTGCCTTTTATTGTAAACTGAGACATTGAGGTATTGCTTGTTATTACTACGCCGAAGTGCTTAATTACTGCAAGCGTCATTTGGATATACTGCCTGCTTTTGAGTTCATGAACATCAATCACTGAATCCTTTTCGCACAGTGGCAATGCCATGAGCAATCCGCTCAAGAACTGCGAGGTTATCGAACCGTCAACAGTAACCTTTCCGCCTTGCAGTGGGCCCTGTATTTTCATGGGTAATTTGCCGTTACTTGTTTCACATTTGCAGCCCAGCTGCCTGAGCGGCATTTCTGCCATGCCTGCAGGCCTTGTGAGAAGAGAGTCTCTGCCAGTTATGGTGATGCTCCTGTTGCTCAGCGCTGCAATCGGCGTAAACATCCTCATACTAAGGCCTGCCTCGCCGCAATTGAGCTCGCTCTTTTTTGGATCAGGCATTCCGCATCCGGTAATTCTAACTTTATCTGCACTGATTTCAACCACTGCTCCGAGCGCCTCTGAAATTGCCAATGCTGCATTTGCATCATCACAAAAACTTGCATTGTTTATTTCTGAAGTGCCATTGGCCAGCATGGCTGCTGCTACTGTCCTCTGCATCATGCTTTTTGACGATGGCGCAATAACCGTTCCGCTGGTAGCCCCTGGCCTAATCTCGCAATTCATGAATTATCAACTCCGCTGTTTTTTCCACAGTCGTATTGCTGGTGCTTACTATAAGGTCGGCTGCACGCACATATGCCGGTAGCCTGCTTTCCAGTAGCCGTTTTGCCGCTGCTTCTTTGTCTGGGACATCAAGCAATGGCCTGCTTTTTGTATTTCCCGCTCGCTGTAAGGCCTTATTGGCATTTACCCATAGCAGCACCACATTCGCATTCTGCTTCAGCGCATTAAGATTATTTTGGTTCATGAGCATTCCGCCTCCAGTGGCTATAATTGCATTGTTCGCACTGCCTGCTTTTTGAGCCTCTGCTTCCTCAAGTGATCTGAATGCCTTCTCGCCGTCCCTCTTAATTATATCTGCTATTTTTCTGTTGGTGCGCTTTTCGATTTCATCATCAGTGTCAATCAGTTTCATGTCTGTTTTCTCAGAAATACATTTTGCCACGCTGCTCTTGCCTGTTGCCATAAAGCCTGTTAGCACAATGCCTGATTTGGGTTTTTTTGCCTCTGCCAAAGCAGCAGCCATCGCAGGCATATCAGGTTTTTTTCCTATGAAAATCTCAAATGATTTCGCAGCAGTATGCAACAGCCATTCTTCTCCGTAAATGTATTTGCATCCTGCTTCTTTGGCATCAACGGAAAGCATGCTTTGTTTCGAGTAATTGGCTTCAAGAACTGTCATGCCCTTTCTGAGGAAGCTTGCAGGAATGAGCCTTTCCACAGTACTAACTGCTGAAACCAGTATGTCTGCAGCTGATATTGCAGTAGCATCATCCAATGCACAGGAGCTACAGTTCAGCTGCATCGCTACTGCTTCTGCTTTTTGCCTGCTTCTGTTTGCTATCGTGACCTGTGCACCGCTTCTCATTAGTGCGAGCACAGCAGCTTTTGCAGCACCTCCTGCACCAAGCACTACTGCTTTCTTTCCTTTTAGCTGAACAGCGTTAGATTCAAGCGCACCTTGCACCCCATTAACATCAGTGTTAAAGCCATGCAACTTGCCTGCACTGTCAATAATCACGGTATTTACTGCTCCAAGAAGCTCTGCATCCTTATCTAGGGAGTGCACTATACTGGCAAAATCCTCCTTGAACGGAGAGGTTACGTTAAGTCCTCGCATTCCTATATCTGTTGCAGTTTCCAGTGCCTCCCTGGCTGTATCAGCAGCAAGCCGTATGTACACTGCATCAATGCCTGCTGCTGCGAATGCCTCATTCTGAAGCTGCGGGCTTTTACTATGGAAAATGGGCTTGCCTGTAACTGCAAATACGCTTGTCATGCCTGGCTCTCCTCCATCTCTTCTTT
>CAZBWC010000043.1:2766-4223 GCA_964495395.1 Microcaldota archaeon | reverse complement strand
AGTTCCAGCAGGCTCTGTGTCGTGCCTATATCCATCTGGCCTTCTGCAGTTTCCTTACCTGGTTCTGAAGATGCAAATGTAAATGCTGCGCCCAGCAATGGAGCAACCATCCTTGTCAGCTTGCCTTTACTGCCCATGCCTACGACCACGAGCTTCCTGTTGTTGTCTGTCAAGTCCAGTAATCCCAGCAGCCTTGCGTTATCCTGATTGCTTTGTACTTTGCATGCGATTTTTGCAATATCGGCACCTGATTCAAAGCACCAGTTGACAATCTGCTTTAGCTCTTCTGCATTTGGCGTTTTATCGTAATTGTGGTAGGAGACAATAAGCTTGGCGGAATGCTTTTTTGCGTGAGCTGCTACTTCAAGTTTGAATTCATCTTCTGCATCCACTTCAACGTCCACACAGGCTGCGCCTGCAGAAACAGCTGCCATAAGCAACTGCTTTCGCTCCTGCCATGATAAGGTTGCTTTGCCACCTGGCCTGCAGGTTGCGATAAGCTGCAGCGGTTGTGAGAAAATGCGCTTGACATCATCATTTCCAAGAGTTCCGAATGCGTCCAGCCTTACTTCAGCAAACTTTAGTCCGCTAAGTGCCTGTATACATTCCTCAACATCCTGTTCCATGATGCTAACACATATCATTGATAACGCCCTCCAGTTCATCCATGCTTATCTTGCATATTTCCGCTTTGCCTATGCTCCTTAGCAGAACCATGTTTATTTTGTTCTCCATTCTTTTTTTGTCCCGCTTGACTGCGTCCAGAAGTTTTTCCTTGTCAAGCATGTGTTCTACTGGCAAACCAGTTTTTCGAAGCAATGCAGCGAGCCTTTCAGCATCCTTTGCAGCAAGCATGCCTTTTGTGACTGATAGCCTGGCAGCAATCGCCATGCCTATGCTTACTGCTTCGCCATGGTGCATGCCTGTAGTGCTCTCTATTGCATGGCCCAGCGTATGGCCGAAATTCAGCTTCATCCGTTCGCCCTTCTCGCTTTCGTCCCTGCTTACTATCCCTGCCTTTACCAGAAGGGAATCGTAAACCACCTTTTCGATTGCAGTTTTTTTGAGTCCAAGAACGTCGGTGTGATGCTCTTCTAAATATGAAAACAATGTATTGTCGCCAATTGCAGCGTGCTTGACTATCTCTGCTAATCCGCTCTTCAGTTCCTCTTCAGGCAATGTTTTTAGCAGCTCAAAATCAAACAGGCAAAACTCAGGCTGTCTTATAGTGCCAATAATGTTCTTGTATCCTGCGAAATTCACGCCGTTCTTTCCGCCAATGCTCGCGTCAACTTGTGCCAGAAGCGTCGTAGGCACAAAACCAAACCTCGTGCCTCGCATGTAAGTGCTTGCTACAAAGCCTGCTATGTCGCAGACTACCCCTCCGCCTATGCCGATGAGCATTGTTGACCTGTCTGCTTCATGCTGCATCAGCTGCTCGTAAATGTTTCTTACAG
>CAZBWC010000043.1:0-2725 GCA_964495395.1 Microcaldota archaeon | reverse complement strand
CTGCATCAGGAAACTTATCACTGTGAAGGCGCTTCACGTTGCTGTCGGTTATTATTATCTTCCGCACGTTGCCGCAATAGCTTTCGAGCTGCGCTATTGATTCGCCTACTGCGAGCATGCATTTTCCGGATTTTGCATCTAGTTCCATCAGCCTCATCTTAGTTGCCTCCTGTATTTCCTTTCACGCCTTTTGGATGCGTTGCCTCCTGCTTTTCCATGAACGCCTTTAACTCCCGCACTTCTTTGGCAATATCAGCGAATTGTGGCGGAGTAAGTGCCTGGTCCTTATCGCTTAATGCCTCTGCAGGGTTGCGGTGCACTTCAAGTATCAGGCCATCTGCCCCTGCTGCTACTGAAGCGAGGCACATAGGCCTTATCAATGATAGCCGCCCGGTTCCATGGCTCGGGTCTGTGATTATTGGCAGGTGCGTCAGCTCTTTTGCAGCTGGCACTGCACTCAGGTCCATGGTGTTGCGGGTGTACGTTTCAAATGTGCGTATGCCTCGCTCGCACAAAATGACGTTTGGGTTTCCCTCGTTCAGGATGTACTCGGCGCAATTCATCCATTCCTCTATAGTAGAATGCATGCCTCGCTTTAGCAATATCGGCTTGTCCGCCTTTCCGACTTCTCTGAGCAATGAGAAATTCTGCATGTTCCTTGCCCCTATCTGGAGCACATCTGCATATTCGCAAACCCAGGAAACGTCGCGTGTATCTATGACCTCAGTCACTATGGGTAAGCCTGTTTCATCACGTGCTTTTTCAAGAAGCTTCAGGCCCTTGAGCCCAAGTCCCTGGAATGCATACGGTGAGGTGCGCGGCTTGAAAGCACCGCCCCTGAGCATGTCTGCTCCTGCTGCCTTTACCGCACGCGCAGTTTCAAGCAGCTGCTCCTCGCTTTCAACTCCACACGGTCCTGCGATTATTGTAAATCCCTGGCCTACCCTCACGTCGCCGACGCGCACTATCGTTCGCCCGCTTCCATTCAACGCAGTTAATTTTATATTTTTGATTTTTTCCGACGACAATTTTTCACCATCTTCTTATCCATTTTTATCAATACCTCTGGCTTTCATGCAAGAACCAACAAAAACCCGTCAAATACACTGACAGAAATCAAAGGCGTTTAGTGTTGGTCCTTTCACCAATACCTAAACGCAACGTTATAGCTAAAGCTGAAGAATTCGCATGTGTTACTTACTATATTTGCTTTAGCTTCCATTTTAACACACTTTTACATTTTCTAATATTATTAGGCAGTCAAGGTTTAAAAAGGATAATGATGGGGCTATTTTGGAGCTACCTATACATCGAACCTATAATAATGCTGCCTGCTGCCTGGGGTTATTTCACCTGCATCGTCATAGACTAGCACGCCGCCTAGCCTTTCCATTGTGTCAAAATAGAGCCTTGCCTTATCAGGATGCAGGCCTCCTGAATACCTCTGGAAAAGACGCCATGGTGTAGCCCCCAAAATCTGGCCAAAGCCGTTTCTTCTTGCAACTATTCTTGCTGCTTCTATAACTGCATGAGGCCAGTCTTTTATTGCCTGTGCCAGTTCAGGAATTCCCTTGCGCTTTAGCAAGCCAGGCACATCACTCTGTATCTCCTCTAAAACAAGGTGCTCTCCAACAGTAAACGCAGCCATGCAAATTGCTCCATCAGCATGCTCAAAAGTCGGGTCTGCAACTGCCTGCATCATATCCTTTAGCCCCTCATCCACGGGATAGATTACTACCTCAAAGTTGCCTTCAGGACCGCCTACCGGCTTTTCAGAAAATGGGCTTGCTTCCAGCCTGAATCTCCTATCACCATGGGCAAATGTCTGCATAAAGGCATAACGTCGATGCAGTTCCAGTAATCTTTGGATATGTTCGTTGTCTGCATCATCCCTATTGCTAATCCTTAAAGCTTCAAAAACAATGTCCTCATTCATGCCGTTAAATAGGTGGCTGCGAATAAATCTCCAGCCTGCATTATCTTCAGCTCCGAATATTATTCGTGTCTGAGGTTGTATCTCTTTGTTGAACTTCCAGACAAGAAAGCCCCACAGCGCATGGAGTGTCTTCAGTTCATCAGGTTCATGCCTGCCTGCTTCAATCTGGTCCTCAGTGAATCCTATTAATTGGGTGTAGCCTATGGCCGGGCCGTAGTTCGCCATCTCCTTAAATACGCTCTCGAAGTGCTTTGCATCTGCCCAAACCAGAATCATGCGATCAAAGTCGAGCAATACGTCTACAACTACTGTCTCAAACAATCTATTCAGGACTTCAAGACCAGGTTTTTCTTGCATGGCCTCAAGGGCTTTTTGAACTAATCGCTTACGTTGTTCGCCAAAAGAAGCCTGTTCTGACTGGAGATACTGCCTGGCTTCAACCAGCTCCTCAGCGGTTATATGATTTTTAAGCTTCTTGCCGCTTAGTTTTCTGCCTTTTCTTTCCCACGCTACTAAATCGAAAAGACCGATTTCAGCAGTAGCCCGTACACACAGATATCTGCTCAGATGAAAGGGAGTTAGGTCACGTTCTATCGCTCCTTCTAATAATTTTTTCGGATTTCCCTTAAACCCAGAAAATGGTTCTTCAGTGTTTAGATAAGCACGAAGTGCGCGCTGGGATTTCGGTAGTTGTTGAACTATCTGCATACCAATGTTTAGTTACAAAAAGTTTTTAAAAATGGCTTAGATTAAAAAATCCCAGGCCAGTTATCAGGAAATTAGCTGCAA